>NZ_JADEXF010000532.1 GCF_015207245.1 Nostoc cf. edaphicum LEGE 07299 | reverse complement strand
GGTGGGGTTCTTCGGGTTTAATAAGTAATCAAGCGGACTTGATATAACTTGCATCAAGACTACCGCAAAGATGAGTATCTCTGCGGTAGTTCTAAGTTAAAGACTATTCAAGTAGAGCAAAAGGAGCCAGATTTAGCTTAATTTGCTATTTTCAGTTATCTCCAATTCTAGAAAGCATTGAGACTTCTTAGACTTATACTAACCGAACGCTTGCACCACACTCAACATAAAATTAACGCGCTGCTCAAACTCTAGCTTTTTGATCATTGCGACAAATTCATCCGTTTCACCAGGAAGTTGATAGTCGGATGGAACTTGGATAACGCTTCCATTGTCCATTCCTTGTGCCAGCAGCAACCAAACGTCTAATTTAGCATTAGGACTTAGAGCAGTATAGCCTTGGGTGATATTGTTATTTGCACCATCAATAATGTCGCGTTGTGCTTGCAGTTGCTCTTCTTTAGACAAGTTCTGGATTTGGTCAAACACTGCTTTAGCAGGAGCTTCAACGCTTGAAGGAGGTGCTGGGTTTAGCTGCTCTTTAAGATCCAAGTAACCGAACCAAAGTAGGGCTAGCTGAGTATCTACATCAAAGCCTTGAAAGGTTTCTAAAGCTGGTTTTGTTGCTTCATCGGCTGTGTAAGTCATAAAAAACTCCAACTAAGTTAAGGTTATTTTGATTTCCTCAGTTACTTACTGAGAAGGTTTGCTTTGAGTACTTCATACAACTTAACGAACAAATCCAGATAGATAACCCTACTTAGGGTAGGTATCGGACTTATTACATAAGACAGATAGAGATAACTGAAATTGCTAGTTACAAAAATGCCTGCTTCGATGTATATGAAGCTAACTAAGTAACGTCTGTGACTCTAAGCGATCGCTTGAAGGGGTTCCTGATTATAATGCAATCACAAATATGAGAATGCCAACTAAAAGTAAAACAAAAGCCACTGTTTGGGTAGTGGAAAAAGGCCAAGTACGGCCTCGTTTAGACCAACTCACCACCGAAGAACCTTTAGAAATTCGTCTTCTCCCTTTCCAGAAGACGGTAGCTGTAACAATGCGGACACCAGGGGCAGATTTTGAACTAGCTGCTGGTTTTCTCTACAGTGAAGGAGTCGTTAATAGCAGAGAAGATATCCGACGTATCAGCTACTGCGTAGATGAATTAGTAGATGGTGAACAGCGCCATAATATTGTAAATGTGGAACTGCGGGATGGGTTGATTCCAGACTTACAGCCTTTGGAACGTCATTTCTACACAAGTAGCGCCTGTGGGGTGTGTGGTAAAGCTAGCCTTGAGGCTTTGCGTCTGCGGGGATGTCCAGTGATTCCTTCTGGGCCAACGGTAACACCTGAGATCATTTATAGCCTACCAGATAAACTCCGGGCTGCTCAAGGTATCTTCACTGCTACAGGGGGTTTACACGCTGCGGCTATCTTTGATGCTCAAGGACAACTGTTAAACCTGTGGGAGGATGTTGGGCGACACAATGCTTTGGATAAATTGATTGGTACAGCTTTGCTCAGTGACGAATTGCCTTTAAATAATTGTATTATTCTGGTGAGCGGACGCTCTAGTTTTGAGATTTTGCAAAAGTCTACAACTGCTGGAGTTCCTATTGTTTGTTCTGTTTCCGCTCCTAGTAGTTTAGCCGTGTCTGTTGCCAAGGAATTTGGGATTACCTTAATTGGATTTCTGCGTGGAGAACGGTTCAATATTTACACTGGTTTGCAAAGAATAAATACTGCTTAAGAACATTTCCGTAGTGTCGTGGCGAGGCTAAATTGTTGCAAATAAATTTGTAGGTTGGGTTGAGGAACGAAACCCAACACCCCCAATACGTTTCTGTTAAGGTTTTTTGATTAAAACTATAAATCACAAAGACGCGATAAATCGCCGTCTCTTGCCTTTTCAATCCTGTACAAAATGTCACAGCTTCTACACATAACCAAGGGCGGTTAATTCGTAGAAGCTGTAATGAAACTTGACGTTTTTTGAAAGTGGAGATGAGATATTAGCTAATTTAGTCCATCAGATGCTGCTGTACTTTGGAAACTAGTTCATTTGTCCAGTAGTTGGTGAGTTCGGCATTGGCTGCTTCCACCATTACTCTAATGACTGGTTCTGTGCCAGAGGCGCGAACCAAAATTCTGCCGGAATCGCCCATTGCAGCTTCAGCAAGAGCGATCGCTTGTTGCACAGGTTGGCAGTCTTGCCATCCCAAACGGCGATCGCGATCGACAACTCGCACGTTCCGCAACAATTGTGGATAGGTTTGGAAGCTTCGATCTACTAATTCGCTTAAGGGAACACCCGCCTCTCTCACCAAAGATGCGATGTGTAATGCTGTTAACAAGCCATCTCCAGTTACGGCATAATGACGGCAAAGAATATGTCCTGATTGTTCGCCACCTAGCATTCCCCCAGTGCGCTGCATTTCGGCTTGCACGTATTGGTCGCCAACTGCGGTACGAATTAAGTTACCACCAATTTGCTGCCAAGCTTTCTCAAAGCCTAAGTTGGCCATGACTGTAGATACAATCAGGTTGTCTGGCAATTGTTGGTTTTGTTGTAAGTGGCGTCCCCACAAGTAGAGAATGTAATCGCCGTTAACTTGCCTACCTGTATTGTCTACTGCTAAGACGCGATCAGCATCGCCATCGAAGCCAAAGCCGATGTCGGCGTTGTGTTCTTGTACCGTTGCTGCCAAAATATCTAGGTGCGTGGAACCGCAGTTAACATTGATGCGATCGCCATCTGCCTCGTTATGCAAGCAGATTACCTCCGCCCCCATTTGTGTAAATACTGATGGTGCTAACCCAACTGCGGCTCCCCATGCCAAGTCTAAAACAATCTTCATTCCCTGAAGATTTAAGGCACCATTCAAGGGTTTTTTCAACGCCGAGCTATAATCTTCCACTAACTCGAAACGTGAGTAATGCCGTCCGCAATTACTGACTCTAGCGATCGGTGATATCTTGCCACGCAGTCCCGCTTCAATTTCTGTCTGCAATATTTGCGGTAACTTCCCACCATTTGCACTAAAAACCTTAATCCCATTGTCTTCTGGAGGATTGTGGCTGGCAGAAATCATCACTCCGCCGATGGCATCACTGATACTGGTGAGATAGGCAACGCAAGGAGTGGGGCATAATCCCAAATACCAAACCTCTAACCCCGCTGCTGTTAACCCTGCACTCAAAGCCATTGCTAACATATCGCTGGAGTTTCTAGAGTCCTGTCCGAGAATGACTGGCCCTACTTGAGTAGCATGGTTACGTAAAACGATCCCCGTCCAAAAACCAACTTGCAATGCTAAAGGCGCATTCAGTAATTCTCCCACTCGTCCGCGAATCCCATCTGTGCCAAATAAGGGATTTGCTGGTAATGGGATTAAATTCAGTCCAAAACTGCTCTCAATCCCTTTGCCCAATCCCTCAACTTCAGAAGTAGAACCCCCAGAAATTCCCGATGTCCGAGTTATAGATGAAACCATATTTTTAAACACTCCACACAATCACACTGAAAAATAAATAGCACTTAAGACTTTATTCAGCAATTTTGACATGCTTTTTCTCTTTAGAAATTCATTCTAGATCGAGCTATGTTACGTAATAATACTGAATTATTCTTTCTTAGATTGTAAATATTTGATAAAGTCAGTATTGGTTTTTACTTTATTAGTAAAGTCTCCACATCTTAGCTAATTATTCCTTTTATGCCGACAACTTTCGTTTTGATTTTTATCGGTATTAGTTCACACTTGACAATGCTACAACTAAGTAAATATGTAATAAATATTACTTTCAGGTTGCAAGAAAATTTTTCATCCAAGCTAAGAATGAAAGCAAGATTCAGCTAATAACAACAAAAAATCAAAATACTGAAATTTCAAATTCTGTTCTCTTAGCCTTGTTGCTGTGTAAAAAACTACAGAATCATTGCAGCTTAAAAAATTTTAATATAAATTCTCATCAAATAGTTTTAAGGTAACGTTTTAATGGCTTTATTTAGCCGTTAGTGAATCAAAACTCCGGCAGTTAACTTTTTAAAGTTGAGAAATTTAGCATGAGCAGCAATTT
>NZ_JADEXF010000531.1 GCF_015207245.1 Nostoc cf. edaphicum LEGE 07299 | reverse complement strand
GCATATTTTAGCTCCAATATTCAAATATGCCTGCAAAATTTTCGGAATCTCAACATTAGATGAATCTGGACAATTTTGAGTCAGTTCTAGACAAAATTGTGAATTTGGATAAACCAAAATACTTGGATGTATCAAGTTATTCTGCCGAAAATAATCATAAGCACAACTAGCTTGCCCAGGACATTGTGTGATTAATGATGCACAGCCAAAGAAATATTGGTTTTTACTCCAGATGAGATAATTTGCCAGGCCTTCCCAGAGTAGTAAAAGTGTCTGACTATTGCGATATTCTTTAGCTATACATGCACGCCCAACTTCCACTGATACCTGAAGCACAGAATTGGGAATTCCATTAAGATTAAATATATCGGTAGCATCAAAGCCTAGTCTTTGAGAAGCCATTATATAGGTCTGCATCCGGTAAGTTCCAATCGTTTTACCTGTATGTTTGGAGATTAAAATTAAATGATGGCAAACCGCATCAAACTTATCTATATCCATCTGAGTAAAGTTAGAAGCAGAAAATCCCAAACCTAGTTCAAGATTAAAAACTTCAAAGCGCAACCGAAAAATTGATTCTAATTCTTCTTCAGTTGAAGCCAGCCGTAGGGTATATTTTTCAGTTTGAAGGACGGGAAAATCTTCAAGAGGGGGAGGAGGATTCAGTGGGTAATCGATGTTGCGTCCAGAAACTTCCATCTATCTTCCTACTTAGATTTGCGAAAAGATTCTACTAGAATTTAGGCACTATACAAACAGGTCACATTATGCATTAATGTGTCGAAGTGTAATTGAGACAGTTTTCGATAAAAGATCCTTTAGAGCAGTACCTTTCGGTTAAGGATTTTTTGTACTGTTTTTTGACCTGTAAAGACGCGTTAGCGCAGCAAGACGTTAGCATAGTGGGGCGATCGCGATCGCGTCTCTACCAAGGATTTTAGGTTGAACTGAACGCTATTGTGGTCTAGAGAGCTTTTTTACTTTCTTAGATTAGGGGTAGAGTGCTTTTATTATGGGCATTAATTCCCAAAAAATCTGGCAATAAGATACAAAATTTTCTTTTGATATACGCTATAGATGTAAGTTATGGCATTTTACACAAACCCTGATATACAGCAGAATACAGAATGTAGAATTCAGAATTCAGAATTCACGAGTAAAACACGCTTTATATTTGGGCAACAGACTTAGCTTGTGTACTTCACCAACTTGAAATCTGCTGTATATTGGGACGACCACTGACCTCAGTGAGGGAGTTATGTCAAGTGGTCGACCGAGAGAACTTGCTATGGTTTTCAAAAGTTGAAGTATCACAACAAGCTTTATCAAAACAAATTTTAGAATTTTCAGCTGCAAAACCAGTTCTGCCAGTTCTGAATTAATTTGCTAACTGCACATCAAAGGGCTATTCTCGCTTGCTAGAGTGTGAGTAGTTCACGTAAAATATAATGCCATTGTTGCAGCAGTTCTCATGACCTCATCTGCGTCGTTTGACACATTAGAGTCTTTACAGGCGGATATCGCTGAATTGATCGTTCGTTTACCGACATTAAAAAATCGGCAATTTATTCAGCAAGCACTTACTACTATTGTTCGTCTAGCTGATAACGAAATTGAGCGTCTAGATTGGAAAATATTATCTGCTGCATTAGCAGATATGGAGCGCGGTTTCCAGCTTTTTTATGATTACCGACACGTTCGCAAAGTCACCATCTTTGGTTCTGCTCGTTTAGCGCCAGATAGACCAGAATATCAAATGGCCCTTGAGTTTGCTCGCGCTGTTTCTCAATTAGGATTTATGGTGATGACTGGTGGTGGTGGTGGAATCATGCAGGCGGGTCATGAAGGTGCTGGGCGAGAAAATTCCTTTGGATTAAACATTCAGTTACCCTTTGAACAGCAAGCAAACCCTTTTATAGAGGGCGATCCCAAGCTAATTAACTTCAAATATTTCTTCACCCGTAAGCTGTTTCTCCTCAAAGAAAGTGATGCTGTAGCCTTGTTTCCAGGAGGCTTTGGCACTCAAGATGAAGCTTTTGAATGTATGACATTAAGCCAAACTGGTAAATTTGGCCCAGTACCTTTAGTTTTAATCGATCGCCCTGGTGGCGATTACTGGCGCTCTTGGAGCGAATATATTGATAAGCAATTAGTGCAAAATGGTCTTGTCAATCCTGAAGACCCCAGTCTTTACACTGTGACAGATAACCTGGATGTGGCTTGTGATGCTATCACCCGTTTTTACCAGGTTTATCATTCCAGCCGCTATGTAGGCGATAAGTTAGTCATCCGCCTGAAGACAGATATATCAGACGCTCTTTTAGAAAAACTTAATGCTGATTTTAGCGACATTATTCTTCAAGGAAGAATTGAAAAAAGTCAGGCATTACCTCAAGAAGCACAAGATGAAACTGTTGGACTACCTCGCCTCATTTTGTACTTCAATCAACGCGATTTGGGGCGTTTGTATCAGATGATTGCCACAATTAACCGCATCGGTACTCCTTCGCCAGAGGATGCAGCGCATCCAGAAAGGAAGTAGGTAAGCTAAAACACATCTAATTTGCTTTGCATATTAAAATTTTCTCAATATCTTGTGGGGTGGACATCTTGTCCGCCCCGGACGGGTGAGACACCTATCCCACAAGAGTTTTTCTAATGCACTATTTAAGGCTACACACGCCACTACTGGTCTATCAAATTTATTTTGACGGTTAGAGAGACGCGATAAATCGCCGTCTTTACAGGGATCTATCCATCAATTATTTATTGACAGACTACTACTTACAGATGAGAAAAACACTAGTTATTATGACTCAATACTGATTATTGTAAAAAAGCTTGTATATTAGCACAGTAAACAACGCTTGAGATCCTAACAGAGGAATAAAAAATGCTGGAATTATTGGGTTCAGGTTTGGTGTCGCTTTGGCTGGAAATGGCTGGGGTACAAATCAAGCCTCTAGATGCCTTAGATGCTTTGACTTGGCAAAGTAGTCCTGGCTTAGTTCTTGCCCCCGATCCAAATCCAACTGGGGCGACTACGGTGCAGGAATATCTGAAAAAGCTCATCACATCAAAAGTAGTGGCGCAAAATCTGGCTGAGAATCAGGGGATTTGGATGCAGTCGGGGCCAATGCTGATGGCGAATCATCAAGGTACGACACCTCTGCCGGCTGCTTCTTTAACCAAAATTGCCACTTCACTAGTTGCTTTGAAAACTTGGGGGCCAGATTACCAATTTGATACTTTGGTGAGTGTCACTGGGCCAGTGCTAAATGGAGTGGTGCAGGGCGATTTGGTGATTACAGGGCGTGGCGATCCTTTGTTTGTTTGGGAAGAAGCGATCGCTCTTGGTAATACTCTCAATAAAATGGGCATCAAGCAAGTAAAGGGGAATTTGATTATTACTGGCAGTTTTGCCATGAATTTTCAACGTCAGCCAATGCTAGCCGGTCTGATGCTCAAGCAAACGCTAAATCGTGCAACTTGGGGGCGCCCTGCGATTTATACACACTCAATTATGCCCAAGGGAACACCCAAGCCTCAAGTTGTCATTGCGGGTGGGGTGAAAGTTGAGGCGCAACCAAACCCTCAACAAACTTTGTTACTGCGTCATCGCTCATTACCCTTGAAGCAACTAATCAAGGAGATGAACGTTTACAGTAACAACGATATGGCAGAGATGCTAGCAGATTCAGTAGGGGGAGCAACTGTAGTCCAATCAACTGCTGCTAACCTGGCGAGGGTGCCACAAGTAGAAATTCAGTTAATCAATGGTTCTGGACTAGGCCCCGAAAATCGCATTTCCCCTAGAGCAGCTTGTGCCATGTTGATGGCTATTCAAGCTGAGGCATCTGCCCATCAACTGAATCTAGCTGACTTGTTCCCCATGTCTGGATTCGATCATCGGGGGACACTGCACGCCAGACACATTCCCCTGGCGACTGTGATCAAAACTGGTACTCTCCGGGATGTTAGCGCTTTAGCGGGAGTGATGCCCACACGCGATCGCGGTTTGGTTTGGTTTGCTATTATCAATCGTGGGACAAATGTCTGGGGTTTGCGGACTGGACAAGACCAACTTTTGCAA
>NZ_JADEXF010000530.1 GCF_015207245.1 Nostoc cf. edaphicum LEGE 07299 | reverse complement strand
AATCGGTGTTGACCATCTAGTGCATAAATAGTTACATTATCCTCAGAAATATTTAGCAGACCTACCTTAGCGTCTTTATCTAGAGGTATAAAATCAGTAGTAGACTTTGTGGCGCGTCCTTCACTATCCCACTCAGCAGCTTTAGGATTATCCACCCACGGTTGATTAATTACTACTAGCACTGGCGGAAACTTGTGATTTTGTCTAGCCGCTAAATACTGTACTAGCGGCGCTTGACGTGACCAATCTAGGGGACGCTGCTGAATTTCATCAATACTATCTGCATCAATTTCGACATTATCAGTTTCAGGATTATACTTTTTTTGAAACAGAGGTAAGCCGGAGGCAAAGTGAACCCGACCTGCAAACCATTCCAAGGTAACAGAGCTAACATAAGCTTCAGTACCACCCATCTCAGTTTTTTGAACGAGAATCTGATCTTTTCTCCCTAAAAACTTCTCCAGGAGTAAAGCTAGTACCTGTTTTTCCTTGTTTTCTCGTTCCAGGTACTCTCTAGCGATGTCAGCAGTTGGGTCAGATGCACTATCTTTCATGTTAAATTTTAAAAACAGAATAGGATTATGTCGTTTAATTATCCAAAAATTTGGATATTAGTAGTAAAGTTTTTAAAAACTTTTCTTCAACCCACGGAGGTGGGTTTTGTCTGTATAGCCGCGAATTCTATTCGCCGGGATATCCGGGATATTACGCCAGTGTTTCCAGAGAGAAGGAGAAATGACTACAGCACAACAAGCAGAGAATAAAGGTCAGCAAACACGTACTGTAGCAGAGTTAGTGGACTACATCCAAGCTCTCACCATTGAAATTCAAGAATTGTATTGTTTAGACCAAATACCTTGGGTGGTGGGCTATTCGGGCGGCAAAGATAGTACTGCTACCTTACAGCTTATCTGGAATGCGATCGCAGCACTACCAGTTGAAAAGCGAAAAAAGACTATTCATGTTATTACAACTGACACACTAGTAGAAAACCCTGTAGTCTCTGTTTGGGTACGCAAATCCTTAGAAAGGATGAAGATTGCTGCTCAAGAACAGAAAATGCCCATTGAACCACATTTATTACACCCAGAAATTAAAGAGACATTCTGGGTAAGCTTGATTGGTAAAGGTTATCCAACACCGCGAGGAAAATTTCGTTGGTGTACAGACCGTCTAAAAATTCATCCTTCTAACCACTTTATCCGTGATGTAGTTAGAGTAAATGGGGAAGTTATTCTTATTTTAGGTACGCGCAAAGCTGAAAGCATTAAACGTGCTATTTCAATGGAAAAACATCAAGCAGGTAGCCTAAAAGATCGTCTTATTTCTGATTCAACTTCACCGACATCTCTGCTTTATCATAGTGCAAGCTTGCCTAATTCTCTAATTTATAGCCCCATTGAAGACTGGCGTACTGATGAAGTTTGGATTTACCTAAATCAATGGCAAAATCCTTGGGGATATAGCAACAAAGACTTATTCACCATGTATAGAGGTGCTACAGCAGATAATGAATGTCCTCTAGTTGTTGATACTTCTACTCCTAGCTGTGGTGATTCTCGATTTGGATGCTGGGTTTGCACAATTGTTAGTAAAGATAAATCAATGGAGGCAATGATTCAAAATGATGAAGAAAAAGAATGGATGCAGCCTCTATTAGATATCCGTAATGAATTAGATAATAGAGATGACCGCGATAAAAGAGACTTCCGCCGTATCTGGGGAGAAGTCCAACTTTTTGAACGTCATGTCGATGGTGAAGTCTCTATTGAACCAATTCATGGCCCCTATACCAAATATTGGCGGGAACATTGGCTTAGACGATTATTAGAAGCCCAAACAAAAACCCGTCAGACAGCGCCAGAAAGTATGCGCGATATCACCCTAATTACTCTCGAAGAAATGAGCGAAATTCGCCGCATTTGGCTAGAAGACAAACACGAATTTGATGATAGCTTACCCCGGATTTATCAAGAAGTGACTGGCGAAGAATTTCAAGACCCCCGCCCTGGTGCTGACTATAGTTTATTAGGTCGTGATGAATGGATAGTATTAGAAGAAATCTGTGAAGGTGACGCGATGCACTTGGAACTTATGGCGAAATTGTTAGACACAGAACGCCAGTATCGCAAAAAGACTCGTCGCGTAGGGATATACGATACGTTAGAAAAATGTTTTAATACGAGTTCCCGTTCTCCAGAAGATGCGATTAAAAATGCTCGTTTGAAACGCGAATTAAGCGAAGCAGTTAGTCAAGGTGACGTTGCAAAAGTCAAGCAGATGACTTTGGGCGATGTTGCAGCAATCAATGAAGTCGATGAAGGTAAAAGTGAAAGTGATGAAGAGGTAACTTGGGCAAGTATGAAATTTAAAAAGAAAGATTCATAAGAATTAAGAATAATATAATACTGGGCAAATACCGGGCGATTAGAAATCGCGGCTACACAGACGAAACCCACCTTCGTGGGTTAAAGAAAATGAGAGCAAGTTTTACGCAATTGTATGTGCATTATGTTTGGGCAACCTGGGATAGATTGCCGCTAATTACACCTGATATTCAAAAGCAAGTTTACGGGGCAATTATTCGAGAATCTGAACAGTTAAAATGTACCGTAATTGCAATTGGCGGTATTGAAGATCATGTCCATCTGCTAACGGGTTTTCCGCCAACCATGAGTATCTCTGAATTGGTTAAACAAATTAAGGGAAGTTCGTCCCATTTCATCACCCACGAAATCAAGCCAGGTGAGTTTTTTAAATGGCAAGGTAGCTATGGAGCTTTTACAGTTAGTCACGATGCCATTGATAACATAGCCAATTACATCAGAAACCAAGCTGCCCATCATAGCCAAAAATCAATCATCCCCACCTGGGAACTAACTCCCAAATAAACCAACAATTATGTACTAATTTAGTCCACGAAGGTGGACTTTGCCTGTGTAGCCGCGAATTCCATTCGCCCGGTATTCCTTCATCCGGTATTTAATAATCTCCAATTATGATATTTCTTGAACTCGTTCTACAAAACTTTGGCCCCTACAGTGGTAAACAGGTAATTAATCTTAACCCAAAAATTGATGAGGAAAACTCACACCCAATTATCCTCTTAGGTGGGATGAATGGTGGCGGAAAAACTACCCTTATGGATGCCATTCGTCTCGCCCTTTATGGCCCTCGCGCCCAATGTTCTACCCGTGGTAATTTAAGTTATAGTGATTTTCTCAATCAATGCGTTAACAATAAAATTGATCCAGTTGCAGACACTCGGATTGAATTACTTTTTGAACATATTGAAAACGATAAACCAATAAAATACCGTGTTGTCCGTAGTTGGGTAAAAAATCCTAAAGATGGCAAAGATACGTTAGGTATTTTAGGTGACAGTGATACCTGGCCTGATGCTTTAGTTAATATCTGGGATGAATATATTGAAAATCTCCTGCCATTAGGTATTTCTAACTTATTTCTTTTTGATGGTGAACAAGTTAAAGAACTCGCAGAACAAGAAACACCACCACCAGTTGTAGTAGATGCAATACGCGGACTTTTAGGGCTAGAGTTAGCAGACCGTTTAGCAGTTGATTTAGATATTTTAGTTAACCGTAAACTTAAAGAAGTTGGTAATAGTAAGGTTTTAGCAAACCTAGAGGAAATTGAAACTAGGTTAACCCAACAGCAAGAAGATTATCAAACCACAGAAGAGAAAGTAGAAATTCTCAAAAATCAGGTAGAAGAATTAGAACAAAAGCAGCAAGAAGCCTTAGATAAATTTATTTCTGAAGGTGGGAAGATTGCAGCCGAACGCAATCAATTAGAACTACAACAGGATACAAAAACTGCGGAAATTGAACAAGTACGTCAGTCGATGTGTGAATTAGCTGCGGATGTTTTACCTCTGGCATTAATTCCCAGTTTGCTTACTCAGGCGCAAGCACAGGGAGAAAAGGAATTTCGCCATCAACAGATACAAATTTCTAAAGATTTGTTAATTGAGCGAGATCAGCGTTTACTCACTTGGCTAAATCAAGTAGAAATTTCTCCGATACAAGTTGAAAAAATCCAATCATTTTTAATCCAAGATGTAGATAGTCTATACG
>NZ_JADEXF010000529.1 GCF_015207245.1 Nostoc cf. edaphicum LEGE 07299 | reverse complement strand
CCTCATGATGCACAACTTTTACCTCGCATAGCTGAATCAATAAAAACTGATAATAATGTAGATTTTTCAGTACCTTTTGAAGAACTTCGAGATTTGCCATTAACTGAGCAACTTAATTTAATTAATGAAAAGAGCAATTTCATCTTTAGTGATGTAGAAATTGAAGATTTCCTCCGTTATTACAAACTTTTTAAAGCGCATGTTAAAGCTATGCGAAATTATGTGCCTGAAGTGTATTCTCAGTCTATAACTTTATTTCGAGCTAGCCAAGAAATAATTCATGACTTTGACAATCCAGAATGGTATAGTAATGACCCTTTAATAGGTTGGGGTAAATGTTCTAGTCAACCTATTCAAGTTATTGAACTTCCTGGGGATCATTTCTCTATTTTTGTTGAACCTCATATTCAAGAATTAGCTAAATATCTAAAAGATTGTATCGACAATACTGTATACGTTCTAAATAATGGGAGTAAAAGAAGCTGATGAAACTACCCCCAGGGCCGAAAACTCCTGCTTGGTTAATCGGTCTTCAATTCGAGAGCGATCCCTTTGGCTATATGGATGCTATTTCTAAAGATTATGGTGATATAGTTACTCTAATGTTTGGTTCTACACCAACAATTTATGTCAGTAATCCTTTAGGAATAAAGGAGATTTTCACAAACACTAAGGAAATTACAGCTAGGGGCGAATTGAACTTGGGTTTTGCCTTGATGACAGGAAATCAAGGAGTTCTCCAACTTGATGGTTTAATTCACAAAAATCGACGCAAATTGTTAATGCAAACCTTTCATGGAGCGCGGATGCAAGCCTGTGGGCGACGTATCTGCGAACTCACAGAAAAGATTATCAGTCAACAGACATTTGGAAAGCCTTTTGTTGCATACCCAACAATTGAAGATATTACCTTACGAGTGGGTATAGAAGTTGTAATGGGTTTAACTGAAGGAAAGCTTTCTGAAAAAATCAAGCATTTGTTTATTTCTATTATGAGATATGGACAATCTCCAATAGATAAGATTTTGAGGAATATTTTTGGAGAAAGAGATTTAGGTCGATGGAGTCCACAAGGATATCTCCTCCACCTTCGACAAGAGCTTTTTCAATTGCTATTGACTGAGGTGGAAGAACGTCGCAAGCAAGCAGATTTTTCACGCGCTGATATGATTACCGATCTGCTATTTGCTGAAGATGAAACAGGTCAACCATTAAGCAATGAAGAAGTACGGGATCTGCTATTATCTCCTATATTTGCGGCTGGTGATGCTTCCGGAACTGCGATCGCTTGGTCTTTGTATTGGATTCATCGTTTACCTGCTGTGCTAGAGCGCTTACTATCAGAACTTGACAGTCTTGGTGAAAACCCAGACCCCATGAGCATCTTCGGCTTACCGTACTTAAATGCTGTTTGTAATGAGGCTTTGCGAATTTACCCAACTCAGTTATTTGCATTTCCTAGATTAGTAGAGTCTCCAGTTAAGGTGATGGGCTACGAGTTGAACCCCGGAACAATACTACTTGCTAATATTTATTCGACACATCAGCGCGAAGATTTATATTCACAACCAAAAGAATTTCAGCCAGAACGCTTTTTAGAAAAACAATATTCTCCCTACGAATTTTTGCCATTTGGTGGTGGTTCTCGTGTATGTATTGGCGGAACTTTTGCACTATTTGAAATGAAACTGATATTAGCAACCATTCTTTCACGTTACGAATTAAAGCTAGTCAGTCAGCGTCCAGAACACCCCAAATTTGGAGGTTTGATTTGTTACCCGGCTAGCGGCGTGAAAATGGTCGTGCATGGTCTGCGTCAAAATAAAGGACAGCTACAACCACTGGTTTCTGGCTCGTTTTAGCCATCAGATTTATAACCCATTCTTTTCAAGCTAAAAAAATATATTTCATTATCGAGGAAGTAAGTATGACAAGGAATAATAAAGGTGCTGTCGTTATAACTGGAGCATCCACAGGTCTCGGTCGAGCAACTGCGCTTTTACTAGATAAGCAAGGATATCGAGTTTTTGCGGGAGTCCGTACAGAACAAGATGGTGAATCTTTAAAGCAGGCTGCATCTGGAAATTTAACACCTCTTATCATAGACATCACAAAAGCCCAAGAAGTCAAATCAGCTTCAGAGTTTGTCTCGTTGGCGCTCGGTAATGAAGGATTATTCGCATTAATTAATAATGCATATTCTGGGGTAGATGGCCCATTAGAATGTATTCCAATAGACGATATCAGATGGAATTTTGAAGTAAATGTTATCGGTCAAATTGCAGTTACACAAGCTTTTTTACCAATGCTCCGACAAGTGAAAGGTAGAATAATTAATATCAGTGCAGTTTGTGGTAGGTTAGCCATACCATACAGAGGGCTTTTATCTACTTCCAAAATTGCACTTGAGGCAATTACAGATACTTTGCGAATTGAATTACGTTCCAGTGGCATTGAAGTATTATCCATATTACCAGGGGGAATAATTACCCCAGAACAGGCTGACAAAGTAGAAGCTGATTGCCAGAAAGTTTTAGGTAATATGTCAACCGAAATGAAAGCTATATATGGCAAAAATTTCAAAAGATGTATGGAAGATTCCGTAAAAGGAAATCGCACTGGAGGTTTACCAGTTGAAAAAGTTACAGCAGTAATATTGCAGGCTCTCCAAGCTACAAAACCCAAAAGAGAATATTTTGTTGTCCAATCACCGTGGGAGCTGAAGCTGTATGCATTGTACAAAAGATTAGTACCGCACCAGTATTTTTATGACAATCTTTATAAAAATATGTGAAAAACATAAAGATTAGCATTTTGTCGCTATTTCATTATTTTTCAATAATATCTGTAGCAGAGTATAGTAAATATGCGAACTCACCATACTCATGAATTACTCACAACAGACTGTCGTTTTTGTTCACAACAAATAAGTGACATTCGCGAACTAATGGTTTGTACCCATGCTCAAGTAGACCTTGCCTGTGGCAGATTTGGCAATCCTATATACCGACAATTACGTAAAGAATATGCTCCTACTTCCAACGGAAAGTTAAGAGTCTGGCAAACAACTCATTTTGGCGGACATCAGTTTGCTCCTACCCTAATTGATTTACCTCAAGGATGTTTGTGGGGACATCTAGAGCCAGATGTATTGGATTTACTGGTGCAGCGAAATAGTTCAGTTTCTGGTTTGCGTCAATACTACCGAGGATGGACTGGTTTAAGCAAATTTGAGCAAATTGCCGAGCGCGAAATTTGGATGCAGTCTGGATGGAGTTGGTTAGATTATTTGAAAGCAGGCAAAGTACTGGCGATGGAAGAAGTTACCCAAGGACATAATCCTGACTGGGCAGAAGTTCGGATTGATTTTGTTGATGGCGGCAAAACAAGTGCCTATGAAGCCAGAATTGAAGTTTGTAGTGAGGTGATGAGTGCATTGAACTCAGCCAAAGAAATGGAATTAAAAACAGTAAAGCAGTATTGTGTTAGCCATTTGCTTAAGGTTAACTAAACAAATGACTTTACAAAAACAATCTCAAATCACGAATGAAATCCTTCAAGGCAATCTTATTAAATTGATGTTTAAATTATCAATACCCAGTATTCTGGGGATATTGATGCTTAGTTTCAACACTTTTATCGATGCTTTATTTGCAGGAAGATTCATTGGTGAAACGGCTTTAGCTGGTATATCAATTGCACTACCACTTACAAGTATAGTCAATGGATTTGCTGGCTTGATCGGGGTAGGTTCTGCTTCTGTTCTCAGTCGAGCCATTGGTTCTGGAGATATTAAAACTCAGTCCAAAGTTTTTGGCAACCTCATAATTATGAGTATTATTATCTCTTTTTTTATTACAATTATAGGCTATAATTTTGATCGACAATTAATTGCATTCATGGGAGGAAATGGTGAAGTTGCTTCCGAAGGAACGAAATATTTTAAAACTTATATACTAGGTTCTGTTTTTTTGATATTAGGAGAAGCTTGTAATACAGTTATAAATTCCGAGGGACAAGTTAGATTCACCACAATATTTAACTTGATATTTGTGGCTGTTAACATCTTATTAAATTATATATTTATTACTGTATATCATTG
>NZ_JADEXF010000528.1 GCF_015207245.1 Nostoc cf. edaphicum LEGE 07299 | reverse complement strand
ATAAGAGACATGTGTATACACACACCTAGCGCCCCTCTGCCCCCTGCACCTCTGCTTGCATTAAGATAATGAAATCCCTGCTGAAATCTGTCAAAATATTAATTTATAGCGTACTTCTAGTTACCGCCTGTGCGCTTACAGTTTTCGCCCACGATCGCCTTGACAAGGGACAATACAAATACCATTGGAATCATAATCTTCCAGGACAATACGCTCACCTAGCTGTAAGAAAGAACGTAACTGACCTAACATCAGCAGAGAAAACAGCCTTCGTTAAGGCTATCAAAACCTTAAAAACTGTCATACCCCCAGGTAGCAAGGTCAGTATTTACGACCAATTCGTTGCCATACATATAGGGGCAACACGCTTGATTCATAACCATAAAGGACATTCCGATGGTTCCGTCCAAGAACTTGCTCATGAAAATGCCGCATTTTTCCCTTGGCATCGAGAATATATCCGCAGATTTGAACAAGCTTTGCAAGCAGTAGACCCAACTGTTACTCTGCCATACTGGGATTGGACAGATGCCAAAGCACTTGATGTAATTTTTAATGATGACTTTCTTGGTTCTAACGGTCAAGGAGTAACCATCAAAATTCCAAATCAAGGAAACTTTACAGGCGGGCCTGTGCCTGGGGCTTTTTCTGCTGCAAATGGCTGGGTTATGAATCCAGCATTAAACATTGACCAAGATACCAACACATCATTAGGTACATCACTTGTCCGCTTTCTACAGCTACCTCCTGCGACTGATTACCCTGTACCCAAAAAAGATGTTGAGCGTGCCCTAAGTCTTAATAACTATTCTCTATTTCGCCCCGCTTTGGAAGGATTTATCTCTGTAGATGAGCAGGGTAAAGTCACGCCAGGAGGATTTATACACAACTACATTCATGGTTTAGTTGGTGGGGTGCAGATAGACGCAAGCACAAGACCCGTAAAGTTTAAGGGCTTGGGTACTATGAGCAATATACCAAGTTCGCCTTATGATCCAGTATTTTGGTTGCATCATGCGAACGCAGACCGCCTTTGGGCCCAATGGCAAGAAAACGGTCATAAAGGTAGCCATTTTTATCCTAGTGATGGTCAGGCTTACGGACACAACCTTAAAGACCTAATGTGGCCTTGGGACGGTGGTATGTCTACCCCCAAAGCTACCGCGTTAGGAGATTTAGTACCCCTATTACCAAATTTTAACTCCGACGATTTGGTGCGCCCTATAGACGTTTTGAATCACAGGGAATTGGGCTATACCTACGAAACCCGTGAAAAGGAAACGCGAAAAGAATTTTATCAAAGAGGACAAGGGGATGTTGTCGGCAAGGGGACAAGGGGAATTGTCTCCCCATCTCCAAGTTGTGCATCGATGCCCAAGGGTTTAAGACCCCCACCAATGAAGGTGGACTGTGTTTCAGGCGGGGTCTGAATAAGAGTCTGATTTCTCCCCTTGTCCCCTTGTCCCCTTGTCCCCTTGTCCCCTTGTCCCCAAGTCTCTTTCTTCAACTGTGGGATAAGTTCTAAAAAGTTAGAACGAAAGTAAAAAATACTTGAACGTAAAAGGATTTTAAACAGTGGTAAGCATACAAGACATCAAGATTGCAACTCAACAACCAGATTCTTTGGGTAGGTTTGGAAAATTCGGCGGTAAATATGTCCCGGAAACCTTAATGCCTGCATTAAGTGAATTGGAAGCGGCGTATCAACAATATCGCAATGAGCCGAGTTTCCAAGCAGAACTGCAAAACTTAATGCGTGATTATGTAGGACGACCCAGCCCATTATATTTTGCTGAACGCCTGACAGCAAATTACGCTAGACCAGATGGCACGGGAGCGCAAATTTATTTAAAGCGCGAAGATTTAAATCATACAGGCGCTCACAAAATAAATAATGCTTTGGCTCAGGTTTTGCTAGCCAAGCGCATGGGTAAGCAACGGATTATTGCCGAGACAGGTGCAGGTCAACATGGCGTAGCAACTGCAACTGTATGTGCTAGGTTTGGTTTTAAATGTGTAATTTATATGGGCGTCCACGATATGGAACGCCAAGCCCTGAATGTGTTTCGCATGAAATTAATGGGTGCAGAAGTTCGACCAGTAGAGGCAGGTACAGGAACTCTCAAGGATGCGACTTCTGAAGCAATTCGGGATTGGGTGACGAATGTAGAAACAACTCATTACATCCTGGGTTCTGTTGCTGGGCCTCATCCCTACCCGATGATTGTCCGTGATTTTCACGTGATAATTGGTATAGAAACTCGCGCTCAAGCTCAGGAAAAATGGGGAGGACTACCAGATATTTTACTGGCTTGCGTGGGTGGAGGTTCCAACGCGATCGGCTTATTCAATGAGTTTGTGCATGAACCTTCGGTGCGCCTAATCGGAGTGGAAGCTGCGGGTGAAGGTGTAAACACAGAAAAACACGCTGCTACCTTGACAAAAGGAAAAATAGGTGTATTGCACGGTGCAATGAGCTATTTACTGCAAGATGATGACGGTCAAGTAATCGAAGCCCATTCAATTAGTGCCGGATTAGACTATCCTGGCGTTGGCCCTGAGCATAGTTATTTAATGGATCTTGGTCGCGCCGAGTATTACAGTGTGACTGATAAACAGGCATTAGAAGCGTTCCAAAGGCTTTCGCAACTCGAAGGGATTATTCCAGCCTTAGAAACTGCTCATGCGATCGCATATCTCGAAACCCTTTGTCCTCAATTAGAAGGCAACCCCCGCATCGTCATCAATTGTTCCGGCAGAGGTGACAAAGATGTGCAAACCGTCGCCAAAGTCCTAATTCCTTAATTTTCTCTTCTTGTCTATTAGTCATTTGTCCTTTGTCCTTTGTCATTTGTCCTTCGTGAATGACCAATGAATATGATCGCTGTAACGCAAACTCCACCCGATAAAATCTCCATCCCTTCTGAGTTCTACAACTGGCCAGGTTTATTGCAACAGTTGTTGAATCGGCAATCGTTGACGGTTCCCCAAGCTGCGGATCTGATGCAGGGTTGGCTCACAGATGCCATTCCTGATGTCCTCTCAGGAGCGATTTTAGCCGCAATCCAAGCTAAAGGCGTATCCGCCGAAGAATTAGTAGGCATGGCCACTGTTTTACAATCCCAAAGTTCCCCACTCAGCACTCAGCACTCAGCACTCAGCACTCTAATTGACACCTGCGGAACTGGCGGAGATGGCGCTTCCACCTTTAATATTTCCACTGCTGTCGCTTTTGTCGCCGCCGCCGCCGGGGTAAAAGTTGCCAAACATGGCAATCGTTCGGCATCTAGCAAGACTGGTTCGGCTGATGTGCTGGAAGCTTTGGGTATAAATCTCAACGCCACTCCAGAAAAAGTGCAAGCCGCAGTGGATGAAGTTGGAATCACCTTTTTGTTTGCTCCAGGTTGGCATCCTGCACTTAAAGCGATCGCTACTTTGCGAAAAACTTTGAAAGTGCGGACTGTTTTTAACTTGCTCGGCCCGCTAGTAAATCCCATGCGGCCGACAGGGCAAATTATTGGTGTCAACGATCCGCTTTTACTAGAAGAGATTGTTCAAGCTTTATCCCAATTGGGATGTCAGCAAGCGATCGCCCTCCACGGACGGGAACGTTTAGATGAAGCTGGTTTAGCAAATGTCACTGACTTAGCTGTACTCCAGGATAAAAAAGTCCGCTCTCTAACGCTCAATCCTCAAGAACTGGGTTTGAGTTTTGCACCAACTGCGGCGTTGCACGGTGGAGATGTCGAAGAAAATGCGGAAATTTTGAAAGCAGTTCTCCAAGGTAAAGGCACTCAAGCGCAGCAAGATGTCGTCGCTTTAAATACAGCCCTAGCACTGCAAGTTGGTGAAGCCATTCATAAGGAAACTGATGTTTTAGCAGGTTGTGTTAAAGGTATTACCCTTGCTAAGGAAATTCTGCAAAGCGGCGCGGCTTGGACAAAACTAGAACAACTTGCTGAATTTTTGCGCTAGACGAACCTCTCCTCATAGGAGCAATGAAAAAATAAGGTTTTTAACCCGGATTTCTCACCACACCTCTCAAAGCCTGCGCTTGTGCAGGGGAGCAGGGGAGCAGGGGAGAAGTTGCAGTAAGTCTTTCCCC
>NZ_JADEXF010000527.1 GCF_015207245.1 Nostoc cf. edaphicum LEGE 07299 | reverse complement strand
AAAATGAGCAATATTTTTAATAAAATGATTGGTCGAACTCGCTATGTAGTGTTTCGCCTATTTCTGCACTTAGGGGGAGGTGAAGTAGCGCCAATTTTGGGAGTATTAAATAGTGCTGGACGAGATGCGATCGATGCCGATGGCGATTTAGAAGTTTTAGGAGAAGGATTGGTAGAAATTAGCCAAACTCTGCTGCAATATGATGAATATTGGCTTTCTGCTGCCAACGAAGGTGATGTATTTTTTAATGAGGGCGAAGCGGGGGATTACGTGAATGAATTATTTACTGACTCTGCTGAAAGATATCTCAGCGAACCAAATTACAGTTCGGACTCTGGATTGAATGAACCTTTATCCATACCTGTAACCCGCAACGTCATTGTGATGATTACAGTAGCTTATGAAGGAGAAGTACCAGATTTGGAAACCGATCTTTCTAACGTTCAGGCACTCAAGGAAGGATTGAAAGCATTGATAAATTTGCATTATAAACATAGATTAAAGGCAATCCAAGTGCATTTCTCGCCAGCACAGTTGGGCGATGAACTCACTAGCGATCAACTGTTGCAATATTATCCAGAATTGATTCCTTTGTAATTTGTTGGGTAGTCCGTACTTACTACTCGTATCGATAAATTGTTAAGCTCAGAGATAGGACAATAATCCAATGATCATGACCATAGTACGTAAATTTACAGCCGTTTTTTTAGCTCTGAGTTTGTGTGTCACAACTGTCGCTTGTGGTGGGGGAAACGAAACTACTCCTCCTGCTAAGAACGTTAGCCAAACCTCTACTAACACAAAACTGGGTGATGGTGAGTATAAAATACAACAAGCTACTTATGACGATGCAACTGGTGAATACAGCTTGTTTTTACTTAACAATAATCCTCCAACCTTTGCAACCGAAAATTTGCAAATGGCACGGTTAACTGATGATGAAATCAAGCAAGGTAAGAAAACCTATCTGAAGGTAGAAAAAGGACAACCGATTTTATATCTAACGGAAGACTTTAAAATAGATTACGTCCACAACGTTACCGAGAATAAAACCAATCCCCAAACCGGACAACAAGAGACGGTTGTAGTCCGTCGAGAAAATAGCTTCTGGGCACCATTTGCTGGGTCTGTGGCTGGTGCTGTGGCAGGTCAGGCGATTGGTAGTCTGTTGTTTAGACCCCAGTATTATGTACCCCCTGTTTATCAATCAGGACAAGGATTAAGTGGCTTTGGTGGATATGGTGGAACTTATGGTCAAGCAGTTCAAAGCTACCAAACTCGGTACAACACGCAACCAGCAGCCGTGAGAAATCGCACTGCATTCCGTAATACAGGCACAATTAGAAGATCGTATCCGGGAAATTCAACTGTACGCAATGCACCGCGTAGTACTACTGGTAATAACCGCCCTTCTGGTTCTGGTTTTGGTGGTAGCACCTTGCAACCCTCTGGCAGAGCCACCTCACCCAGACGCAATTCTGGCAGTGGTTTTGGTAGTGGGCGTAGTACAGCACCCCGCCGCTCAACTGGTTTTGGTAGCAGACGCCGTTAGGAAATTCCAAATGCAATAAATAGACTGCCTAAGAAGTTAAGGTAGTGTGTTGCACAAAGAAGTCGGAAGGTTATAAGTTAACACTCCGGCTTCTCTTTATATCTATGCAATTCCTGAAGATTAATTATGAATTATTCGGTCAAATAATATGAAATACTAAATACAAATATTGCTAACAGAACAGGAATCATTTTACTAAAGTCTATTCGCTTTTGTTGAACCATTTCTAAACAAGACATCGGAATCATCAAAGGCCAGAAGATAGCTGTAACTAAAAACATCACAACCGATAAAAATTTATCATCGGCAGTGGAAGTGGGATGACGTAGGGAAAATATTAACCAATTGGTTAAAAAATAGCATGACATTAACAAGTAACCAATAGTTAAAGTCAGTTGTATCTGATTCACCGTAAGTACTCCTGAAGTTATGTAAGCTTTACTAATCATCATTCGTACAAAGTTATAACATATACATTCGAAACCTCACCCCGTATTTGCTGACGCAAACACTCCCCTCTCCTTAGTAAGGAGAGGCGTTGGGGTTAAGGTTAAAAGATATACTTTATAGCGGTTATCAGTTGAGTACAATACAGACCTAACCCCCAGCCCCTTCCCTATAAGGGAAGGGGAGTAAGATTCAAAGCCTCTCTCCTTTTAGGAGAGAGGTTTGGAGAGAGGTCAAACTGTATTGCTTCCATTCGAGAACCGCTATATATAAACGATAACTGCTATAGCTGTAGCTATTAAAGCAATTTTAAGCGGTCTTAAAAAATCGAATAATTTCGCGGACATGATCGAGAAATTGCCCGTCGGTGGAAAGTTGCGCGATCGCATTTCTGGCTTCTCTCCCCAAACGCTCATGTTCTGTTTGATTTGTCGCCCGTAATTCTTCCAAGTTAGCCGCAATTCGGGCTAAATCTCTGCGAGTTTCTTCGGCAAAACGTTGTTGAGTTGCGGATAAAGAATAGGGTTGTTCTGGGTTGAGTTGATCTTCCAATGACTGGATTTTTTGTTCCAATATAGAGAAGCGATCGCGCAGTTCAAAAATATCTTCGCGCGGATACTTCCATTCTTGGCGAATCATCGCTAACCGCGCATATAAATACTCGTAAGCGCGAATCGCGGGACGCAGAATTGTTAATAACAAAGCTGCACCAGAACTTATATATCCAACCGTACTAATACCAGTGACAGCAAGGGTATAAAGACCAACGGCTGAGAATAAGTGTAAAGCAATAGCAACCCAGAGCGATCGCTTTGCCAACAATGTGACATACTTCACTTGTTTCTCATCAACTGGAATGCCTTTTTCAGTTGATTGTGCTGCTTCTGCTAAGACTTCTTTGGCTTGAAAATGCACATTCCACGGTACGGTAACAATTACCAACAGCCACCAAAAACTTGCACCACCAATCACCCAATCAAGAAAGTTACCTGTAGGGATGTGCAACCATTGCAGTAAGCCAAAAGCCACCAGCACCGGAACCACAATTCCAATAATAGAACTGATGAAAAAGTTAATATACATCTTGCCCTGTCTCCGGTGAAACTATCACCTCGATTATGGTTAGTAGTTCTCAATTATACAAATATATTTGTGATGGTTTTTCTAGTTGCACATATCCCAATGTACGTAATTCAAACTTAAAAAATTTTTGTGTTCAGAATCTTTGTGATAGTTTTTCTAGCAGCACATATTCCACTGTATGTAATTCAAAATTTCAAAATCTTTAATATAGTTCTTCCGCAACTGCGACAAACTTAGCTTTATTTATTGAACTTTTTAAGTGTTAATTACGGATAAAAAGTTTCTCCATCCGAAGACTTCGTACCTTTGACTTCGGAATAATAGCCTGATGCAACCATTTATCAAAATTTGGGAGAGGCGGCGCAGAACTTTTACCCTGATAAAAAGATTTCAATTCATCAAGCAAAACTTAACTAGCATTTGGTGTTTACGCTACTGGTTTGCAATTCTTACGCAAATGAAAAAAAGCACTGTGATAGATAATACAGTTTTACTCAACTAAATAGCTACGCCAAATTGATTGAGTATTTTTACTATCTTTTTCTGGAAGCAGCAATCGCCAAGTTTTACCTTCTTGCTGAATTTGTAGATAAACATCAAAGGGTTTTTTTGGTTGCGTCAAGCGTCGTTTTGGTAGCTTAACAATTAAGTCGTAGGTTCCCCGGACGCGAAAAGCTGGTAAATTGTCAATCGTCAGTGGTTCTTCCTGGGTAATTGATAGCCGCTTGATTTCAAATCCTTGAAAATCTAAATCCAACTGTTGGCTAAGTTTTTGTTGAGTTTGTTCTAGCCCAAGTGCGATCGCTTTTTGCACTAAATCGCTAGTTGGTAGCAGTCCAATACTGCCACAAGCTGTCACTAGCACCAGCAATATTGCTGTCAAAACTAACCGCACCATGTTATTCCTGAGATTCCACTTATCAGCGATAGTATAACTGTAGATTCTCTCAATTCTCTGATCTATCATGCCAAAACAGTCTATAGGTCTTGATAATCAACTCTACAATTATCTTTTATCCGTTTCGCTG
>NZ_JADEXF010000526.1 GCF_015207245.1 Nostoc cf. edaphicum LEGE 07299 | reverse complement strand
ATCCTAATGAGAATTACTGCATGAAAATATTGCGTTGTTCCATTTCTAAAGGTTCTGCTTGAACAGTGTCAGCAGTGAATGCGATTGGAGCCAAAATATTCTGTTCCATCCAGAGCTATTGGCAAATTATTTTTAAAGCAGAGAAACCCTTTTAGGTGTTTAGTTTGCTCTAATGCTCTAAAATCTCGTCATACACTCAGGGTAGCCATTACTAATGGGAAGAAAATCATTAGCAGGGTACAAAGCTTTAATATAACGCTCTAATAATATACGAAAATCATAACTCATAGGAGAATTTTCATCTCCTATGAATGAGGATTGGAGAATTTCATCCTTTAACAAAAAATGTATGGGAATAGCTAAGTACTGATCGCTAAAATTACTAGAGTCACTTATTTGCTGAGTGTTCCCCTCATTTTGGAGCAGGTGTTCTATAAAATCAATGGCAAACCAAATTTCATTTTTGATATTTTCTGAGTAATCACCCTGAGTTATATTTTTTAGTGCATCCCTAAAGGTTGTTGTTATATGAGAGTGAATTTGAGAATAAGAATCTATACTGTAACGTGATGTAACAGTATGATTATTCATTGTGTTAATCAATAATGAACCGTCCATATAAACGTGTGGGCTAATTTCTATTTCTAATAATTCAGGCATACAGGAACATTGGTCAAATAAAAAATCCACGCCTATCAGTTGATGGAATTAGCTGCTGCTACTGGAGAAATAGACCTAAAGTATTTAGACGAATCAGGGTTTTGTGCATGGAGTGAGCCTGGTTACACCTATTACCAACGAGGTGAGCAAAAACGTCTGGAACAAACTAAGCGTCGTGATCGTAGATTAAGCATTATCGGGTTTTTTCAACCAATAATAAGTTTTATTTACGGTCTGGTTATCGGGGGTGTTGGTCGTAAACCTTACATCCAGATGATGGAACATGAAGCCCTTAATGCCCAGAAAGTTGGTCGCATTAGAGTAATAGTGCAGGACAACGGCCCAATACATCGATGTCAGGAAGTTCAGCAGTTATGGTCAAAGTGGGAACAGATGGGTTTGTACATCTTTTTTTTGCCCGCATACTGCTCTCAGATGAATCCAATTGAATTAGAGTGGCAGCATCTTAAAAAAGATGAACTATGTGGGCAATGAGTTTATACCTCAAAGCACTTGACCATCTCCACACAAAATCCTTACGATGCAAGTATTTTGGTATTTTGGACTGACGAACATGGAGATTATCCAATCACATCGTTTTAAAATTGGATGTGAGCAAGCAACAAGTCCACATAATATCCCTTATGTTCACTCATATCATGGGATTGCTATGGATCATACTGCTGATGATATCAATTCACCTGTCCCAGTAGTTTTTCGCTCTTCTAGGAAAGAATGGGCAATTAAATTGATGATTTCAACTCTTTCTACAGCAGAGGCAGCAGATACAAGCTTTTGCAGGCTTACACCTGGCTTTGCCCCAAGCAGCTGAGACAAATACCACTCCCGTGCTTCTATAGGAACAGCCCCTAACAATGCTAGAAACTTTCTAGTTCCCAAGTCAGCCTTTCCCTTACGAAATCTGGAAATTAGCACCTCTGAAACTCCAGCTTGCTTGGCTACAACCTTTGCCGAAAGGTTGTACCTATCGAACATCTCGTCAAATAGTTGCTGGTAAAGAGAAGTTTCCTCTGTTACAAAATTTTGCATTGCTAGCTAATTATAGGATTAGTTAGTTGTTATAGTATGCGATATTTAGAGAGAACTCTATTAGGATTTTTAAAGTTATGGATAATTCAATAATAACAAGGGACTTACTCTTTTCAAATTAAGCCAACAGCAGTTCTGACTGAAAACATAAGATCAGCTTTTCTTCAGTAGAACAGAACTTCGGCTAATACTTGCTTTGGCGACACTTTTGAGGGCGCAAATTAAGAGAATTTCGGCATACATCAAGTAACGTCTGAAGTTGCTAATCGCTTTGCTCTCTATTGCTGTGTGTCAAATGGCTGGTATTTAAAAAGTTAGCCCTTGTCTGGGGGGACAGGGGCTGGAAATTTTTCTTGCTTATTAAGGTGATTATGACACAGAACAGTTCAAAAATTCAAGGTAAGTTTTACCCACTCCAGCACGAGGAATGGCTGAAAGCCTGCCGAGAATTAACGCCAGCACAAAAAGATGTGCTGTACTACATTCGCACTCTCGATCCTTATGGCGACGGGGTTGAGTTGTCTGTTTCCGGGATAGCTAGGCAACTGTCAACAGAGAATAAAGAAGTACATCGCTCTACAGTTAGCCGCGCTCTCAAAGCCTTAGATGACAAGGGATTCATTGACCTTGAACTACTGAAAGTCCAAGTCAAAATTTTAGCTGGGGGGCTTCATTGTTGCGATGAGACAACAGTGTTGCCTACAGACAACAGTGTTGCCTCACCGCAACAAGCGCGATCGCTACGCAACAAGCGTGATCATGACGCAACAGACGCGATCGCTACGCAACAACCGAGTTCTGAAAGCCATACTCAGAGCCAATCTTCAAGTCCTAAGACTTATAAGACTTATTCAGACTTTATTAAGACTCTCTCACAAGAGGAGCGAGCGAATTTTCTAGAATTTTGTGAGGAAAAAACCAAAAATCTTAGCCAGCCAGTGAATGACATTGAGGCTTGGTTAGCTTACAAGAACAAAGCCGGAAGGAATCGCTGGGAAGTTTATTACGAAAAATATCTGGCTTCAAAACAGGTACAAACCAAAAAAACTGAAACAAAAAATGCTCGAGACGAATTCCGTCGAGAACTTGAAGAACGGCAGCGACAAGCTCAAAGAGCTTGGGAAGAGTCGCAAAGTCAAAATCTCGCTGAGAATACTGGCGGTGAGACATGATTGATAAATTGCCACCCCAAAACATCGAAGCGGAAGAGGCGATTTTAGGCGGTATCATGCTTGATCCAGAAGCAATCGGTAGGGTGAGCGATCGCCTAATTCCCGAAGCCTTTTACATTAGCGCCCATAAAGATATCTATCAAGCCGTGCAGCGCCTTCATTGCTCTGGTAAACCCACTGATTTACTCACAGTTACAGCTTGGCTTACTGACCACGATTTACTAGTCCGTATCGGCGGGAGAAATAAACTAGCAACTTTGGTAGACCGTACAGTGTCAGCTGTCAACATTGACACTTTAGCCGAGTTGGTAATGGACAAATTCGCGCGTAGACAGTTAATCAAGGCTGGAAATGAAATTGTACATCTGGGTTACGAGACAGAAACTGAGTTACCACAAATCCTTGACCAATCAGAACAGAAAATTTTCCAATTATCTAATCAAACCCTATCTTCAAACACTGAACACAACAGCACGATTAACGTTGCTGCTTACGAGGATTTAAATTCAGGAAACCCCATTTACCCTACAGGACTTCATGAACTCGATAATTTGATGGTGGGATTTGAAAGCGGCACACTCACCATAGTTGCGGGTAGGCCATCAATGGGAAAGTCCCAGATCGCCTTGTTTTTGGCTTTCCAAATGATACTGTTTCATGAGCTACCTGTGGTCATCTTCTCCTTGGAGATGACAAAGAAACAATTGGAGTACAGGCTGTGGAGTTTAATTAGTGTCACCAACGCCTATAAGCATTTAGAGTTAACGCCACTAAAAAGCGATCGCATCCGCAGACATCGCTCAGGTAATAAACCCCTAGCAGACTGGGAATTTACAAGCATTGCCAAAATCGTCGGTGTTGCTTCAGAATTACCGCTGTACATGAATGACTCAAGGGGTATCACCGTTTCACAAATTGCTTCCGAATGCCGTCAAATTAAGGCTAAAGAGGGAAAACTTGGGTTAGTTATCGTTGATTACCTGCAAATGATGGCAGAGGACTCTGGAGGCAACCGCAGCTATGGACTAGGAGATGTAGCCAGGGGACTTTACAAAATGGCAGGGGAACTAGATGTACCTGTGCTGGCACTGTCGCAAATCTCTAGGGGAGTTGAGGGCAGACAGAATAAGCGCCCCATGATGAGCGACCTTAGCCAATCGGGAATTTTAGAAATGGTGGCAGACAATATTATTCTCGCTTACCGGGATGAGTACTACAACCCAGACACTAC
>NZ_JADEXF010000525.1 GCF_015207245.1 Nostoc cf. edaphicum LEGE 07299 | reverse complement strand
AAATACAACTCAGCAACCGTGACACTGCAAATACAAATTTGCTCCCATCCTATTTCTCTAACTTTAGTTTTGACTGGATTCATATCTTTAATCCAATAAAAAAATTATACAGCAGGTTGCTTTTTAAGTGAAGTTCAAAATGCAGTACGGGAACATCAGATATAAAAAGCTTCTGCCTCACTTCCACTACGCTCAGTGACCACCTGCCTCGAAACCCGTAACTTTTTACTTTATGCAAATAAAAACTGCTATATGTATATACGCAGTTGGGATGATTATTTATGACTAAATATAGCTCCTTTGGTAGTTTCCTTACTTAAGTAAGAAAGCGTAAACATTACTCGTGTAAGATAAGCTGATAATCTCAGCGATTGTATCAAGTAAAAATATAGTTCTATTGGATATGCGATCGCATATCTTTTTAAAATGCCAAACTCCAGCTTGAAAGATAACTCATTATGGTTCAAAAATGCAATTATCTACGAACTAGGTGTTCGCACATTTGCTGACAGTAATGGTGATGGTATTGGTGATTTTCCAGGGCTGACAGAAAAACTAGACTATTTACAAGATTTAGGCATTACTGCCATTTGGTTGTTACCTTTTTTCCCTTCGCCACTCAGAGATGATGGCTACGATATTGCCGATTACACTAGTATCAATCCTATCTATGGCACGCTAGAAGACTTTAAAGCGTTTTTGACAGCTGCTCATCAGCGCGGTATTCGGGTAATTATTGAGTTAATTATTAACCATACCTCTGACCAACATCCTTGGTTTCAAAGAGCACGTCGTGCCCCGAAAGGAAGTCCGGAGCGAGATTTTTATGTTTGGAGTGATACTCCTGAAAAATACCAAGAAGCGCGAATTATCTTCCAAGATTTTGAGACATCTAACTGGGCTTGGGATTCAGTTGCCAAAGCTTATTGCTGGCATCGTTTCTATTCCCATCAGCCGGATTTGAATTATGACAATCCCTTGGTGCGCGAAGCGGTATTTGATGTTCTAGATTTTTGGTTGGAGATGGGTGTAGATGGACTACGCATGGATGCTGTGCCTTATCTCTACGAACGGGAAGGAACGAACTGCGAAAACTTACCCGAAACCCATGCGTATTTGAAGGAGTTGCGATCGCACATCGACGCGAAATTTCCTAACCGGATGTTACTAGCTGAGGCGAACCAATGGCCTGAAGATGCAGCTCAATATTACGGTGCGGGTGATGAGTGTCACATGAACTTTCATTTTCCCCTAATGCCGCGTTTGTTTATGGCAGTGCGGATGGAAGATAATTTCCCGATTGTAGATATTCTTCAGCAAACTCCATCGATTCCTGATAACTGTCAGTGGGCATTGTTCCTCCGCAACCATGACGAACTGACTTTAGAAATGGTGACAGATGAAGATCGCGATTTTATGTATGGGGCCTATGCACAAGACCCAATGATGCGGGTAAATTTAGGCATCCGCCGCAGATTAGCGCCGCTTTTGGGTAATGATCGCCGCCAAATTGAGTTACTCAATAGTTTACTATTATCTTTGCCAGGAACCCCCGTACTTTACTACGGTGATGAAATTGGCATGGGAGATAATGTTTATCTAGGCGATCGCAATGGTGTTCGCACACCTATGCAGTGGAATTCTGACCGCAACGCTGGTTTTAGTCGCGCCAACCCGCAACGCTTGTATCTACCCGTCATCGTTGATTCAGAATATCACTACGAAGCACTCAACGTCGAGGCACAACGGACTAATACCAATTCTCTTTGGTATTGGATGAAACGTTTAATTGCTACTCGTAAACGGTTTGCGGCATTGGGTGAAGGGCGTTTTGAATTGGTACATTCTAATAATCGCAAAGTTTTTGCCTTCAGCCGGATTACCTCTGAAGAAGATGTCTTGGTAGTAGCAAATTTATCGCATTACGTGCAAACGGTGGCATTAGATTTATCAACCTTCAATGGGCTAATACCAATAGAAATTTTTGGTTCCACTGAGTTTCCACCGATTACAGAATCGCCCTATTTCCTCAGCTTAAGTCCTTACGGGTTTTACTGGTTCACCTTACAACGTAAACCTAGCTCAACTCAACCCCCTAAACCCCAAGCAGATTTAGCAACTTTGCTGGTAAATGGTTCATGGCAGAATGTGATTTTGCAACGAGAGTCAAAAAGCATTCTAGAATCAACACTGCGGGATTACCTCTATACCTGTAGCTGGTTTAGTGGCAAAACTCAGACTGTACAATCAGTACAAATCATTGAAGCGATTTCTTTACCCTATAACCAGCAGATAGCTCAAATTGTTTGGTTGCAGGTAGATTATACCCAGGGAAACCACGAAACTTATCTGTTATTTCTGGCCTATGCAGAAGGTGAGCAAGCAACACATCTTTTAGCAGAAATGCCGCAAGCTGTAATTGCACGGCTTGGGGTGCAAGGCAAAATAGATACTCCTTCACCCAATACTCAAGAAATTGGAATTTTATTTGATGCTTTAGCAGATAAAAACTTTCTCACTTCACTGCTAGATGATGCGATTGCTAATCATCACTCTTATAAAGGGATAACCGGAGAATTATTTAGCACTACTAATGATTCATTCTCCGAATTGCGCCGACAGTTAACCCATCATGAGCCGACTGTTCTGAATAAAGAAGAACAAACCAATACTTATATAGTTTATGGCGATCGCTTGTTGTTGAAACTCTTCCGCAAAGTCGAGGAGGGTTTGCACCCAGATTTAGAAATCCGGCGTTTCTTATACCAGAAAAAACGCTTGCAAAACTCAGTTTTCCTAGCTGGTGCTTTAGAGTACCGCCGTGCAAATAAAACAGGCAATAAAACTGCCCTACCCACGACTATAGGCATATTACAAGAGTATATTCCAGATAGCCGTAGTGGCTGGGACTATACCCTTGATAGTTTGCAAAACTACTTTGATTTTGTTACCACAGAACACGCCACTATTACCGAAGTGCCTCTGCCATCAGGTTCCTTGTTGGATTTACAGAAAATTGAGATTCCAGAATTGGCAATTGCAACTATCACTTCTTACCTGCAAAGTGTTGAGTTGTTGGGTAAATCTACAGCCCAATTCCATATAGCGCTGGCTACAAATATAGATAGCTCAGACTTTGCTCCAGAATCTTTTTCATCACTTTATCAACGTTCGATATATCAAAATGCACGTAACTTAACTGGACAAGTATTTCGGTTGTTAAAAGAACGAGTAAAATACTTGCCAACCGATACTCAACCATTAGCATTAGAAGTTCTGAATAGCCAAGAGAAAATCTTAGAACGCTTTCAGTTAGTTGTCGGGCAAAAAATTACTGCATTGCGTACTCGTCATCATGGAAACTACCATTTAGCGCAAGTATTTTACACGGGAAAAGACTTTATTATTCCTGATTTTGAAGGCAAAGCAGATCGTAGTTTTAGCGAACGACGCATAAAGCGATCGCCTCTACAAGATGTAGCAGGAATGTTGCTATCTTTCAACTATGCAGTTAACGAAGCTTTGGGCTATCAAAAAGAATCTGGAATGATCCGGCCTGAAAATTTACCTCTTATAGAACAATGGGGACAGTTTTGGTATACCTGGGTTAGTACTAGCTTTCTCAGTTCTTATTTAGAAACTGCTAATCAAGAATCTTTCCTGCCAAAGACAACAGAAGAACTAGATGTGCTGCTTTTTGCCTATCTTCTAGAACAAGCGATTGATGCACTAGGCAATGAACTAAATAATCGCTCCGATCGGGTAGAAATTCCACTCCAATTTATTCTGCAATTACTGAGTGAAACTGCTTAAACAGTTTTTCCTAGTAAGAACAAACTGCAAGAAATAAATCATATTAGGAGGAAGTAAAGATTTTCACGCTCCATTTTTGATACCTTAATTTTCGACCTGAACCCTTACATTTACTCTAAGGCAATGAGGCGATCGCACTTCCTTCAGTTGTCTTTTTGAGTGCCAAACGACTGAAGTCGCGGCTATACAAACAAAACCTGCAAAGGCAGGTTTCAAAACATTGAAGTCCGCCTTCGCAGACTTTGTTTGTGAGCCAGTGATATCATGTCCGCATAATTAGTTATGCTAACCACAGTGAAT
>NZ_JADEXF010000524.1 GCF_015207245.1 Nostoc cf. edaphicum LEGE 07299 | reverse complement strand
CCATATCGCCATTCCTCGTTAGTCCTAACAACATCGGTTCTTGGGGTTGAATTAGTTGACCTGTAAGTACACAGCGTTCTTCTTGCTGAGCTGTGGCAGCTATGCTAGCTCGAATGTCGGATCGCGAAAATCGAGGTTTCCACTCACCTGATTTTTGCTGGACATAATTCCAAAGGATATCTCGGATCAGAGCTTGATATCCCTGATTCCCAGCTATTTCTTTGAGCTTATCTTTGAGTTCTCTCTCTAGGCGAATGCTGGTAACTTCCATATCAGTGGTTGGGGTGCGAGCGATCGTATGCATCAGTTTTTCTCCTTAAAGGTATAGACAGGATAGTAATACAAGTGTAGTATGTTTAAAGGAATGTTCAATAGGTGAAATTTTCTGTGAAATCCATTTACCCCATCTCTACTTCAATTTTGTGCGTTACCAATTGCCGAACCAATTGGGAATCAGCTGCTATGGAAGTGGAGTATTTATTTATGGGCGATGGTAGCCGAAATCATGGGCAAATCACAGAAGGTAATGATGATTATAAGTATGTAGGCATTAGTGCACTAATTGCAAAACCACAACTAAATCAAAAAAGCGGGGGGTACAGGCAAAGGAATCCTGTACCGATATGAGACCAGAAAATTTTCCGGTCAATTCTAACCCCCGCTTCACCGAAAACTTGAAGCGGGGGTTTTTTTATAAGGAGTTAAGCTGTGACGATATCTTCCATGCGCGGCGCGAACGCAATGCAAGTGTTAGAGCAATCTGTGGTGGTGTTTTCTCAAAATTACTTGCCACTATGTAGGGTCAATATCAAGCGGGCTATTGTGCTGTTAGTAACCAACAAGGCGCAACCGCTGGGTTTTACCACAGAAAGCGGATGGCAAGTTCACTCACCCAGTTTGGTAATTGATGTGCCAAAACATATTCGCTTGACAATCACTTCTAATGAGCGGATGTGGAAAGTTCCGCCAGTAAATCGGCGAGAAGTATTGCGACGAGACCATCACAGTTGCCAATATTGCGGCAGCAGCAAACATCTAACGCTAGATCATGTGATGCCACGTTCTAAAGGCGGTTCTCACACTTGGGATAACGTAGTCGCAGCTTGTGAAAGATGTAACTCCCGTAAAGGCGATCGCACCCTGTTTGAAACTGGTATGCAACTGCGTACCAAACCAAAAGCGCCAATTCACCCCGCGATTTCTTTTGCTGAACAGTTTTGGATAGATATGCAAGCAAACCTGGAATAACAGGAGAGCATAAGGAATGCTGAAATTAACTTACACTGAAAGCAGTTTTGATTTAGAATGTGTCACTTTGTCGCTAGAAGAATGGGTAGCGCAACGAGTGATTTTAGCCCTGCGAGTTGGGCAAAGTTTATGCATTGAACCCAATACCGCTTCCTTTTTGCTTCCTGTTGATTTGCCAGGAGTAGAAGTGCTGGGGGCTGAGGTAAAAAAAGATGACAGAGAAATCATTGCCCTCTGTACGTGCGATGCCGAATATATGGAAGTCACCCTCCGGGGTTCTTGGCTATCAGCTAGTTCTAAGGATTCTGTCGGTGTGTTTGTCACCACTATGAGCGATCGCGCTGAGTTCTTTTTGCACAAACTTTGGCAAGAAGCTCAATCTTGTGCCTCTGTCATGAGCGAATAAACGAAATAGTCGGGTGAGGAGAATTTCTCACCCTTTATTGCGCCATTTTTAGTAGTTCGGGAATTGTTACAAATCGGTAGCCTTGCTGTTTGAGTCCGGCGATGATTTGTGGCAAAGCTTCTACAGTTCTGTGGCGTAGACGCATTAGCGAAGCGGTAGCGACGAAGGAGCGTCAGCGGCTTGTCGCTAGACATCGCCACCACCATCATGCATTAAAACAATGAAACCAGGTTTCACGCCTTTCAAGACATTATTTACAAATGCCTGCGGTTTGGTGTGAGGATCGGTATCAGCAGAAGTTAGCGACCACATAATGACAGTATTTTTCTGGCTTTTGGCGTAAGCAGCTAGTCCGTTATTTAAAAAGCCTCCAGGAGGACGAAACAGAGAAGTTTTGACCCCTGTAGTTTTGTATATCAGATCCGCTGTGCGATCGATTTCACTCTTGGCTGTGGCTTCATCCATTCGCCGATACCAATGATGCCAAGTATGGTTGCCAATGGCGTGTCCCTCGGCTACTTCACGCTTGGCTAAGTCTGGATTTGCTTCTAAAGCTTGTCCTACCCAAAAGAATGTTGCTTTAACATCATTTTGCTTCAAGATATCCAGCATTTCTAGGGTTGTTTTTGGCCAGGGGCCATCATCAATGCTTAAAGCAATAACCTTTTCGTTGTTGCTGGGTTGCACCTTATAAACTGTTTTTCCCTGAAATTTAGCTGGGACTGTAAAGGTAGGGTTTTCTACTTTGTCTGATGGCAGTAATTGGGCATTAATTTGGCCCTTTGCTGGATCTTGAAGTGCAGTATGGATTTTGTTTAGTGGCTTGTTCAACCCCAATTGTGGGGAGGTTCCTGGAGCAATACTACAAGCTGTAATCGTAGAGGCGATCGCGACAAAACTAATTATCTGTTGTCGCTTGAAGGAGTTGTTTGTCACGTCAGGCTTTTAAAGATCAACCAATCATAAGCTGTAGTTTGACTTTTCAGAGGTGCGATCAAGCTCAAATCTAAGCACAGAAGATTTTCTAGACAATTTCAAAAAAACTTTCTAAAACCCCTTGACACCTCTTGTAGTATTTTGTAGTATATTTGTAGTGAGGCGAAAGACAAAGCTTCTCAAGAGTCAAATTTATGTTCTACATCCAACTAAGGGAAAGGCGTTGGAATAAACCAGAATCCCTAGCCAACAAAGCTGCTTTTACTTGCAAACCATCGGTAGTAGAGGCAACAAACGAAAAAAGTTCTAAGTTTGCACTCATTAAAACCACTGAATACATCCGTAATACACAACAGGCTTGCTACCTAGAATTTCGGTTGTTTTCTTAACAGTTTCTAACAGTAAAAAGTTAATTATCTGAACCTTGAAAACTAAATAAGAAATGGGCAAGTTCACCAACAAAATCTGTGCCTAAAAACCTCAAAGTTTAAGCACAGATTCAAAAAATCGGGGTGTAGCTCAATTGGCTAGAGCGTTCCGTTGTCTGCGGAAATGTTGCGGGTTCAAGTCCCGTCACCCTGGTTGCAGTCCTGTAGGCGAATAGTTTAAGCCGTCAGCCTACGGCAGTCGCTACAACGGAGGGAACCTCCGCAACGCGCTGCCTCCTCAAGCTGAAGATTGCGAGTGCAAATCTCGTCGGGACTCCCAAATGGCTGAGTAGCCAAGTGGTCGAAGGCGTCGGTCTGCAAAACCGACATCGTGAGTTCAAATCTCACCTCAGCCTTTGGTGCGATCGCAGCGTAGCTTAATCAGCAAAGCCCCAGGTTCATACCCTGGTATATGCGGGTGCAAATCCCGCCGCTGCCACCAAATGCAGGGATGGTGTAACGGTAACACCTCGTGACTCCAAATCCGATGTTCTAGGTTCAAATCCTAGTCCCTGTGTCAGACAATTTTAGATTTTTTAAATTAATAAATTTAATCCAAAATCTAAAATTCGGTAAATTATGCCCTCGTGGACGAATGGTTAAGTCAGTGCTCTTTCAAAGCATAGATGCGAGTTCAATTCTCGTCGAGGGAATGATTATGGGTCGGTGGCCGAGTCTGGCTGAAGGCGACAGTCTGTAAAACTGTTCTTTTTGCACGCAGGTTCAAATCCTGCTCGGCCCACTATGGAGAGGTGGCTGAGTGGCTGAAAGCGTCCTCCTGCTAAGAGGAAACGGGTAGTTAATACCCGTCGCAGGTTCAAATCCTGTTCTCTCCGTTTTGAGAGTGTGGTGTAACTGGATAACATCTCAGTCTACGAAACTGAAGATTTGAGGGTTCAAGTCCCTCCGCTCTCGTTACATAATCTCTTCTTTTATCCCCCGGTAGCTCAGTTGGTAGTTAGCGCCTGTCTGAAGAACAGGAGGTCGTCGGTTCGATTCCGACCTGGGGGGCTTCGTTGCCTCATAGCTCAATGGTAGAGCAAGCGGCTGTTAACCGCGCGGTTGTAGGTTCGAGTCCTACTGAGGCAGCCTTTAAGAGGACAAGGG
>NZ_JADEXF010000523.1 GCF_015207245.1 Nostoc cf. edaphicum LEGE 07299 | reverse complement strand
AGTAGTAGATGAACTCCACAAACGCATTGCTACAGACAGCCTCCTCAGTCCCATTTTTGCTGGTACAGACATGGCAAAGCAACGCAATCATCTAGTTGCTTTCTTAGGTCAAATCTTTGAAGGGCCAAAGCAATACGGCGGTCGTCCAATGGACAAAACCCACGCTGGAATGAACCTACAGCAACCACACTTCGATGCGATCGCCAAGCATCTCGGTGAAGCAATGGCTGTGCGTGGAGTGTCAGCAGAAAACACTAAAGCTGCACTAGATCGCGTCACAAATATGAAGGGCGCTATTTTGAACAAGTAATAGGACTTGTGCATTGATTGTTGACAAATAACAACATCAAGTCCTATTGAATCTTGCAAGCTGAAACACATTATGACGTATTTGTAAATCACGTAATTTTCTTTGTTCTTTGTCAAAACAAATGACAAAGGACAAAGGAGAAAAGACAAAAAGAAAAAAAATTTAACGAGCAAAGAGATGTACTTACTTTCAATAATTTTGGCTGTGGAGCGATCGCCACCGGTGACGTTCTACATCCCCTCACTGCTGTAGCTCAACAAGCGTGAGTAGCCCAAAGACAAACGAAAAAGACCCACCAACCAACCAATTGCAGGGAAACACGAATCATGACTGAAGAAAAGATTAGACAGATAGCTTTCTATGGTAAGGGCGGTATCGGTAAATCTACTACTTCCCAAAACACCTTGGCAGCTATGGCAGAAATGGGTCAACGCATCCTTATCGTTGGTTGCGATCCCAAAGCTGACTCCACTCGTTTGATGCTGCACAGCAAAGCTCAAACAACCGTTCTTCACCTCGCCGCAGAACGTGGTGCAGTAGAAGATATCGAACTCGAAGAAGTAATGCTAACCGGTTTCCGTGACGTTCGTTGCGTAGAATCTGGTGGACCAGAACCCGGTGTAGGTTGCGCCGGTCGTGGTATCATCACCGCCATCAACTTCTTAGAAGAAAACGGTGCTTACCAAAACCTAGACTTCGTATCTTACGACGTATTAGGTGACGTTGTGTGTGGTGGTTTCGCAATGCCTATCCGTGAAGGCAAGGCACAAGAAATCTACATCGTGACATCAGGTGAAATGATGGCGATGTATGCTGCTAACAACATCGCTCGTGGTGTTCTCAAGTATGCTCACACTGGCGGTGTGCGTTTGGGTGGTTTGATTTGTAACAGCCGTAACACTGACCGGGAAATCGAATTGATCGAAACCTTGGCAAAACGGTTGAACACCCAAATGATTCACTACGTACCCCGTGACAACATCGTTCAACACGCAGAGTTGCGCCGGATGACCGTTAACGAGTACGCTCCAGAAAGCAACCAAGCTAACGAATACCGCACATTGGCTACCAAGATCATTAACAACCAGAAGCTAGATATTCCTACACCCATCGAAATGGAAGAACTAGAAGAATTGTTGATTGAATTCGGTATCCTCGAAAGCGACGAAAATACCGCCAAGTTGGTTGGTCAGACTGCTGCTCAAGCTCCTGTAGTATAAGTCGCCGCTAAGAAATAACGCTTTAGCACAAGGAAAAAGGAAGAGTTCCATATCTTACCTTTTCCTCTCTCTTCCATCTCCCCCCTAACCTTAGAGGGGACTCCTAGTCCCCCTATGCCCCGATCCTTACAAGTCACAGAGGCTAAGTATGACTCCTCCAGAAAATCAAAACATCATCGAAGAAAGAAAAGAGCTAATTAAAGAAGTTCTCAGTGCTTATCCTGAAAAAGCCGCTAAAAAGCGCGAAAAGCATTTAAACGTATACGAAGAAGGTAAGTCCGATTGCGGCGTTAAGTCTAACATTAAATCCCTGCCTGGGGTAATGACCGCTCGTGGTTGTGCTTACGCCGGTTCTAAAGGTGTGGTTTGGGGCCCTATTAAGGACATGATCCACATCAGCCACGGGCCTGTAGGTTGCGGTTACTGGTCTTGGTCTGGTCGTCGTAACTACTACATCGGCACCACAGGTATTGATACCTTTGGTACGATGCACTTCACCTCCGATTTCCAAGAAAGAGATATCGTGTTCGGCGGTGACAAAAAACTTACCAAGTTAATCCAAGAACTTGATGTACTTTTCCCACTCAACCGTGGTGTTTCCATTCAATCTGAATGTCCCATCGGTCTAATTGGGGATGACATCGAAGCAGTTGCTCGGAAGACATCGAAAGAAATTGGCAAGCCAGTTGTACCTGTGCGTTGCGAAGGCTTCCGGGGTGTTTCCCAATCTTTGGGACACCACATTGCTAACGACATGGTTCGTGACTGGGTTTTCACCAGATCCGACCAAGCTAAGAAAGACGGTACACTCAAGTTTGAAGGTACTCCTTATGATGTAGCCATCATTGGTGACTACAACATCGGTGGAGATGCTTGGGCTAGCCGCATCCTGTTAGAAGAAATCGGCTTGCGCGTAGTCGCTCAGTGGTCAGGTGATGGCACCATCAACGAAATGTTGATGACCCCCAATGTGAAGATGAACCTCATCCACTGTTATCGGTCGATGAACTACATCAGCCGTCACATGGAAGAAGCTTATGGTATACCCTGGCTTGAGTATAATTTCTTCGGCCCCACCAAGATTGCTGAATCTTTACGGGAAATCGCTTCTAAGTTTGACGAAACAATCCAAGCGAACGCTGAGAAAGTTATCGCCAAGTATCAGCCCACAATGGATACGATTCTTCAGAAGTATCGCCCCCGCTTGGAAGGTAAGACTGTTGCCATCATGGTTGGTGGTCTACGTCCTCGCCACGTTGTCCCAGCCTTCCAAGATTTGGGCATGAAGATGATTGGTACAGGTTATGAGTTCGCTCATAATGACGATTACAAACGTACCACTCACTACATCGAAAACGGCACCATCGTTTATGACGACGTTACCGCTTACGAATTCGAGGAATTTATCAAAGCGCTGAAGCCTGACCTAGTAGCTTCTGGTGTGAAAGAGAAGTACGTCTTCCAAAAGATGGGTCTTCCTTTCCGTCAAATGCACTCTTGGGATTACTCCGAACCTAGCGATCGCACTTCAACATCATATAATGCAAGGTTTTTTGGCGGCGAGAGAAAAAAGAGCCTATTTCTAGCCTAAATGCGAGTTGCAGGGTTATTTAGGAAAAATCTATTTTGATGCTTCAGACAGTATAACTCTTATAGAGTCTGGTTTTTAGATTTTGCTTGCATTTTGCTCTAAGAAAAACTGTAAAACAAAAGACTATTTTAAATGACTATTTTTTAGATTAAATATAGCGTAGCAGCTAAATTGAGCAACACCAAATAAAATTTGCATCCATACTATACTCTTTCGTTTGTTTGCTTCATAAAGTGTTAGCCTGCTAAACTAAAGTGATTGGACGCACAAAAAACGGATGAATAACATCTGGAGGTTGTTTTGAGTATTATACAAACTGCCACTGAAAAAATGCGATCGCTCCCGCCAGAGAAGCAACAAGAGGTCTTAGATTTTATTGAGTTTCTGCAAAATCAGCTAGCACAAAATCATACAAATATTGAACAAATTGAGCCTATTTCATTTTTGGAAGCAGCTCAACAATTTGCTGGTTGTGTTGATGGTGGCCCCGGTGATTTGGCGACTAACAAACAATATCTTGAAGGTTTAGGAACTGAATGAAGCAACGAGTCATCATCGATACTGGCCCATTAGTAGCCTTTATTAATCGCAGAGAGCATCTTCATACTTGGGTAATTAATACCTTAGCTACAATTGAGCAGCCTTTACTCACTTGTGAGCCTGTAATTGTAGAGACTTGTTTTTTGTTGCGAAATATTTACGGTGGTCAGGATACGGTGATGTCTTTACTGGACGAGGGAAAGATACTAATTTCGATGTGTTTGAGTGAAGAAGCGGTAGTAATTAAAGAATTGTTGCGACAATATCAGTCAGTTCCAATGTCGTTAGCAGATGCGTGTTTGGTGAGAATTGCACAACTATATCCTGAAAGTGAATTGCTAACATTTGATAGCGATTTTAGAATTTATCGGAAGAATCGTAATCAATTAATTTCTGTGATTATGCCAGAGGATTTGTAAGAACAGGGTTAAGAGCGATCGCTCCTCAACATCAATATCTGTCTCTT
>NZ_JADEXF010000522.1 GCF_015207245.1 Nostoc cf. edaphicum LEGE 07299 | reverse complement strand
CCTTTTTCTGCCAAAAGTAAACGTCGGCGAATGGCTTCAAGCTTACTGCTCTTGCCACTTCCACCTTCCACCTCATCAGGGCGACGATTATATAGTTCCCGCAGTGTTTTTTCTGCACCGGCAATTCGTACCTGATAAGCTGAACGCATCTCTTCATAAACGGCTTTTGGTAATACCCCTGATTTCAATAGGCTATCTAATTCATCTTGTGCTGCCTTACCCGTTATCAACTGAGCTTGCAATTCTTCAACCTGTTGTTGAACTTCGGAAAATTTAGATAACTTTAAGCGTTTTACCACCCAAGGCAAACTTAAACCCTGCCCCACTAACGACACCAGCACACAGCCGAAGACTATAGCTATCAGTACTTCCCGCCCTGGAAGTGTTGTAGGTAAACTCAACGCCAAAGCCATTGAGAGTGAGCCTTTGATGTTACCTAAAAACAGTAAATGTTGCCAGCGCAACGGAATTGGGCGGTCAATCCAACGAACCCCAGCTAATAGCGGATAGACTGTAAGAACTCGTCCGATTTGATAAGCCAAAACTGCAAATATAATTGCAGGTAAAGTTCTCCAGAGCGTTATTAGGTCTATTTCTACACCAATAAGTAGAAAAATAAAGGTGTTGACAGTAAAGCTGGCATATTCCCAGAAACTCAATAAAGTGATGCGACTAGAAGCAGAAGTATTGCCAGAAAGCCCCAAATTCCCAAAAATTAATCCAGCAACAACTACGGCTACAGGGCCTGATACACCAAGAAATTGACCAACCTGAAAAGTTCCTAATGCAACTGCGACTGTTAGCAAAAGACTGCTCAGAGCATCATCTAAACGGGCGAATACAGGTATACTCAAGTAGCCCAAGACTAACCCGACAACGCAGCCCCCTAGAGAGATAAATAGCAGTTGTTGGATTCCCTCTACAAATGTGAGCGAGCCTGTTGAATATACTTGCACAATCAGGTTGAAGGAAACTAGGGCAGCAGCGTCATTGAATAGGGTTTCTCCTTCAACAATGGTGGAAAGCCGGGAGGGTACTGGTATGTCCTTAAAGACAGCAATCATGGAAACAGTATCAGTGTTTGCCAAAATTACTCCAACAAATAATGCAGGTATCCAATCCAGTCCCAGGATAAATTTCAACAGGACGGCAATAATCGCACTGGAAATCACAGCCCCTGGCCCAGCTAGTAGGGCAATTGGTTTAAAGGTGCTGCGTAGGCGGCTGACATCTGTATTAATACCAGCTTCAAAGATCAGAATTGGTAAAAAAAGATTCAAAACTAGGGTTGGATTTAAACCAATCGGTCGAGACAATAGCTCAGTGATGGGCAAACCTGCTAATACTAAACCCGTAACATAAGGGATTCGCAACCGCCGGGATAGCAAAGCCACACCTGTAGCAAGAACCAAGAGAATAATTGAAACTTTGACTAATTCGGTAACATCCACTATTACGTTTTGGAGAGTTAGTTTGACTTGACTGATAGATTTTCTCTTCATTCATGCCAAATTAGCAAGTTCAGGGTGTGGGTTCAGAACTTCTAATTTCCTTCACTTGACCAACTTCAAAAATTAGAGTGAATGTTTGCCCCATCTCTCGCTTGATAAATGCTTCTAATAATTCTACTTGCCGAGGTGTGACAGGTTCTCTTGCTCGGACGCTCAAACGGACTTCTGGGGGATTTGTCAACCAATTGGTATTACTATTAAGCAATTGCAAGCGTCCAAAGGTGACAGTTCGGTTTAATAATGCCCGTCGTAAGCTGGTTTCTAGTTGTGCTTGTCGTACAAGTCGGGCAAAGCTGACTCCCAAGGGAATTACCAGGATAGCTGTCAAAGTCATAGTCCAAATTAGGGGTTGACGGGCCCGTGCCATTGAAGTGTAACCCGCTATCACAAATGTCACCATACAGGAGAGGGCAATACCTAGTAGGTTAGTGAGATAAAGTAGAGTTGCCCCGAAACTAAGTGACCAATTTCCTTGTGCCAAGCCTAAGCCAATCACACAAATGGGGGGCATAAGGGCAACAGCGATCGCAGTTCCCGCTAAACTAGTAGAGATTTTCGTTTCAATTTTCGCGTAGCCACTAATACTACCAGCCGCTACCGCAATTCCCAAATCTAACAGCGTTGGTCTTGAGCGAGCTAACACTTCACTACCATAGCTAGGCAATCCCACCAGCAAACCCAGAGTGAAGGCGATCGCAACCGCTAACATCGTGCCCACTGCTACAGCAATTACTCCCTTGCGAAACAAAGTAATGTCTGCCTGCAAAGCACCAAAAGCTAACCCGCGAATCGGCAACATCAGGGGGGCAATAATCATCGCGCCAATAATCACGGCTGCACTGTTAGACAATAAACCTAAAGTAGCGATCGCACAGGAACTAATAATTAAAATTATGTAAGCTGAGTCTAGGGTAGATTCAGCCAGCAAGTCGGTTTGTAGCTGTTGGAGTTGTTCCGGCTGCGAACCCCGGCGGCGGAAATTTTTAAATCGGTCTCGAATGTTATTACCCAAGACCTTCCTCCTAAATACTCGGTTAACTGTAAAATATTCAATCTCTGCTGATTAAAGTCTTACATTAAGCTGGTGTCATCTGAAAATAATCAGATGATGATAAATGCAAAATTATACCAAATACCAGGAATTTCTCTATGGTACTTGAATCCGCGATCGCTGAGGAAGTCATTACAAACAATCTCAAGCAGTTTCTGTTGGTGCTTTCGGTGTCTCTAGGTGTGGCGACACTACCGCAGATATTTACTTGGTTTCGCAATATACCTTACACCTTATTACTGGTGATTGTCGGGTTAGGTTTGGCGTTGGTAGATGTGCGTTTAGTAACCCTTTCTCCCCAATTAATTTTGTTCATTTTCTTACCACCGCTGCTATTTGAAGCTGCATGGAATTTGAAATGGGTGGAACTGAAGCGAGATTTAGTGCCAATTTGCCTGTATGCAGTGTTCGGTGTAGTAATTGCGATCGCAGGGGTAGCGATCGCTCTCAATCAATTCGTTGGTATTTCTCTAACTACAGCTTTACTCATTGCAGCCAGTCTATCTGCAACTGACCCTGTTTCTGTCACTGCTTTGTTTCGTGAACTGGGCGTAGATAGTCGTCTTGTCACCTTAATGGAAGGCGAAAGCTTGTTTAATGATGGCATGGCTGTAGTTGCCTTTGGTTTTTTGGTAGCGTTATCTTTGGGAACTGTAGAATTGGAATTCCAGCCAATTTTATTGCAGTTATTTACAGTTGTTGGTATCGGTGTAGCGGTGGGAGCTTTCATTGGATTTGGTATTTCCTACCTTACCCAGCGTTTCGATTTGCCCTTAGTGGAACAATCCTTAACCCTAGTTTCCGCCTACGGCACTTACCTAATTATCGAAGACTTAGGCGGTTCTGGGGTAATTGGAGTTGTCACCACAGGTTTGATTTTAGGTAACTTTGGCTCTCGTATCGGCATGAATCCTCGCACCCGGATTATTGTCTCCGAATTTTGGGAATTTCTCGCATTCTTTGTTAACTCGATTGTCTTCTTGCTAATTGGCGACCAAATACGCTTTGCTAGTTTAGGCGAAAACCTGCAAATCATAATGGTGACAGTGGCAGCAATGATTTTGATGCGGGCAGTTGGTATTTACATTCTCAGCAAATTGAGTACTAGCATCACCAAATCGGAAATTTCTTTACCAGACCAAGCTATCCTCTGGTGGGGTGGGTTACGCGGTTCCGTCTCCATTGCCCTGGCATTGAGTGTATCAACGACACTGCCAGAGCGAGAAAAAATCATTGCAACAGTATTTGGGGTAGTTTTATTTACTCTTCTTGTCCAAGGATTGACCATCAAACCTTTGCTAGAAAAACTCAATTTGCTAGGTGATGCACCCTTACGCGAGCAATATTTAGAATTCGTTGCCCGTCATGTTGCCTTAGAACGCGTTCTAGAACATCTCCAGGCAGACCAACGCCCAGGTATTGACCCAGAGTTTCGCCGTTACCAGGAGACACTAATCAAAGGCGAACTTGTAGATTTACGGATGGAAATTGACAAATTACAGGGTGAATATCCGAATCTTCAGAGCTTTACGACTGAACAATTTCGAGGAGAACTGTTGGCAATT
>NZ_JADEXF010000521.1 GCF_015207245.1 Nostoc cf. edaphicum LEGE 07299 | reverse complement strand
AACAGAATTAACTCGACGGAATTCAATGGGTGTGGCCACAACTAAATTGCCTTTCTTGTCAAAAATTTTGTCTAAGGAGTCGATGCTACTTTGCTCAATAGTTATATCAGAAACTACTTTGAAGCCATTATTTGTTATACAGCCATTGGGAGCGTTATTCCCAATGTAGCTGTTCTGCTCCCAAAATAATTGCAGATTACAGGTGTTCGTCTCAACATTGTTAATACTAAGCTGTCGCCTAGACTGAAAATGATTGCATAACCCGCGTACAGTATTTTCATTTAAAAAGCTGCTAATACTTAGATTCACAGCCGAATTTCTTTGATTAAAAGAATAAAGGCGTAGCCGCTCAAAACCTGAGCTTTCTTGTTCTAGATAAACGTTCTGTGTTTCAGCCAGAGGATTAGTACCATCCAGTTGCACATTACAACTTGATATAGTAATTAATGGCACAGAGGGGCTATTAGCAACTTGTTGAGCATTATTAAAAAAACCAGTGAACCACTGTGCTACTTCCTGAACCTGTTTCTTAATGGGTGGCGCACTGGTATCAGCACGGCTTTGTTGAACAAATGAAAATGTAGTGATAAATAATGTCAAAATTGATACTTTGAGTAAATTCATAGAGGTTCGGATTCCAACAAGAGCAGATTACAGACTTATGGACAAATAATTTACACCATCAAGCCCCATTTTCCCTCATGAAATAAATTTATTGGCTGTTGGCTAATAACCCTCTTGTGTCATTTTCCAGACTAAGCAAGTAGTAAATAACTTCAATGATTCAGATTAGCCACTCAGTTTAAACTCAAAGAGAACCTATCAAGTAGTTAGCTATTATACGCAAATATCAAAAATTCCATGCCTTCATAGATGAACTCTGCCATCTTGCACATACCCATCTTTTGATGTGCTTGAAGTGATGCTTTGTTGTTTGCCTTGATGAACAGTATTCCTTCCCGGTTTGGTAGAAAATCTTTCAACTTAGCAAACATTACCGTAGCAATACCTTGCCCACGCATATTTTCATCAACACAAATGGGGCCATACAAGTAAGCATCTTTTGTACCAGGATAGGCTTGTAACATCACTTTTATAATTGGTAAATTAGCAGTTGTCTTTGACCAACTGAGTAAGAATCCTACAACTTGACCATCTTTACGGGCTACAACGCTCGGCATTTGAGAGATAGTCATCATCACAGCCTCTGGCTCAAGATAACCTAACAACATGCCACCATGTTCTGCGTCATTAGCTTGGGCCAACTTGACGATTTCAGTAACATCATTGAGGCTGGCACGGTCAATCACTACATCATTGAGACACATACCTGGTTAATATAAATAGGAGAAAGACTTGGAGCAAAAGAATTTTCTTTTAGAAGAATAACAGAGAATAACGCTTTGGGGAACGCATTGCAGAGGCAACTCAACGTTGGATTAAGTAGCTTTTGACACTTGTATTCGGTTATATCACCCTTATATCTGACAAAAAATTCAAAGAGTCAAAGTTGCACCAAAGCAGCGATCGCTTGCAACAGGCAGTACACTGCTACTATGCCAAAACTTGCAAAGTGCGTAGGCGTAGCCCGCCGTAGGTATCGCTGTCTTTTCTACTAGTAAGAGTGCTTTTCTAATGGGAATACTTTATATATAGTAATTGCAACAAATAGAACTCATATAGTATGAGCTACTGTACCAATATTGATTGCCTACGTCCACAAAATTCTGACAGTTCTCGTTTTTGCAATAGTTGTGTTTGTAGTGAGCGATTCATCGCTCAAAGCAACGATAATTAAGACTATAGTCCTCTCTACGAGACGCTATGCGAACACTACAAACTTTAATTGATTTAGGTCTAGCTATTCATAACTTAACAGTGAGCTTTGTCGATCGCTCTTCATTTTTATGCCCCAGGTATCGCTCCCCCAATCGTTTTATCCACACTTACCCCTCACCGCTCTTGCGCCCATGCAGGATGTGACCAACCTCTGGTTTATGAAGGTCATCGCTCACTACGGCAGTCCTGACTACTTTTTCACCGAATATTTCCGCGTCAATGATACCTCACGGCTCAATCGTAGCATTCTGGCAGCAATCACCGAAAACGACACAGGTCGCCCCGTTTTTGCTCAAATGATTGGCGAAAGCATTCCAGACTTAGTAAGAACAGCAAAGGAACTCTGCAACTATAATATCGCTGGAGTTGACTTGAATATGGGCTGTCCAGCACCCAGAATCTATCGCAAAAATGTTGGAGGTGGATTGCTGCTCTTACCAGAAAAAGTGGATCGGATTTTGGGAGAATTGCGGCAAGCAGTCAACAATCGACCTTTGACCGTCAAAATGCGTGTAGGTTTTGAAAATACAGATAATTTTTATAAAATTCTAGATATAATCAATCGCCACAACATTGATTTGCTGAGTTTGCATGGTCGCACGGTAAAAGATATGTACCACGGGGCAGTGAAATATGATTTGATCGCTGAAGCAGTTAGACGAGTTCATTGTCCAGTGCTTGCCAATGGCAATATCAACTCGGCGACAACTGCTGTTGAAGTGCTTTCTCAAACGGGCGCGGCGGGTGTGATGGTAGGACGTTGGGCGATCGGGAATCCTTGGATTTTTAATCAAATTCGGCAAGCTTTGCGCTTCGAGCCGATCGCGCCCGTTCCTTTAGCAGAAGTACGCAACTATATCGATCGTTTATGGCAAACCCCCACAGCAGCAACTATGCCAGAGCGATCGCGCGTAGGCTACCTAAAAATGTTCCTCAACTACATTGCTCTGAGTGTTGACACTGAAGGTCATTTTTTACGGTTGATGCGACACACTTCTACTGAGGCAGAATTGTTTAACCTCTGCGATCGCGTTCTCCTGACTGATTTGACGAAAACTTTAGCTCTAGCGCCTTCCTTGAGCGTGTAATATCGGGCGTTGTAGAAGATTTGGCTGTGATTTATGGTAAATTCAACCGCTTGCGCGCACCAAATCGAAATAAGTTATCTGGCAATATTGCTTTTAAGCGAGGCAACCATTGTGCCTCATTGCCAACACGATACCGTAATCGTGGCAACCGACTACGAGCAGCAGATAGAATCGTCTGTGCAACTTTTTTAGGATCGTCGCCTTGTGCAATTGCTTGACTAACAGTTGAGCGAATCACATCGCGTACATTGTCGTAATCAGCGTAATTCAATGTCGGTGATAACATGGCGTGGTTGAAGTTGGTCTTAAAGTAACCAGGCTCAATTAAAGACACTTTAATATTGAAGGGGTCTAGTTCCACGCTCAATGCTTCGCTATAACCTTCGAGTGCAAACTTACTTGCACTGTAAAAACCTTGGCCTGGGGCGCCAATCAATCCTGCTAGTGAACTGATATTAATAATATGCCCACTACGCTGCTGTCTCATAACTGGCAAAACGGCATTGCTAACCCGGACAACACCCCAAAAGTTTGTTTCAAAAACCTGCTTGGCTTGTTCTAAAGAAGTTTCTTCAATCATGCTGGTATGAATTTGTCCAGCATTGTTAATCAGTAAATCAATGCGATTAGTCCGTGCGAGCAACTGTTTAATACAGGATTGTACTGAAGACTCAGAGGTAACATCAAGTGTCAACATTTCCACATCTTGTAAAGTTTGATGTTCCTTGCGACTAGTACCAAAAACCCAGTAACCTTCTTGAGCAAGCTTTTGAGCAGTTAACTGCCCAAATCCAGATGATGCTCCTGTTACTAGCACGACCTTTTTATCAGTCATAGGTTCTCCTTTTGTTTGTGAATTCTTTGGTACTGCGATGGACTACACCCTGCCTCATAGAGCGATCGCTTTTTTGCTAAACCTTATTTATTCTCAATAAAAACCTGATTTTAGCGACAATACTAATAGCTAAATTGTCAAGTGTGAAACTTCAGTGTTCAAGATACTTATCAAACAAGCGTTTCAAGATTGTTAAGAAAAATGTGAGTTATGAATAGCCAAAGACTGGGTAGCGAAAACAAAGCTACGCTTTGTGTCTTTGGGGTTCTTTAAATTTTATAAGTAATCAAGCGGACATGATATAGCGTTTCCTTATCACATGAGGTACATCATAGCCCGCTCCTTGCTTGCGGGGAGGGGGTTAGGGGT
>NZ_JADEXF010000520.1 GCF_015207245.1 Nostoc cf. edaphicum LEGE 07299 | reverse complement strand
TATAATCACTATCAAATAGATATACTTTAATCTTCCGCCCAAAATTTAACATATTTTGGGCTATTTTTATCGGATTTTTATTAACATTCAACACTTTTGTAAGAAGAATATTGACTTCTAAGCTACATCCGCGACCAGTAAGCCGTTGACAACTCTTGAGAGTGACTTAATGCTTTACCTTATTACTATCTAACAAGTTTATCTACCTCAACTTTATTCTTGTTCAAATCCCTGATTACTAAATTTGAGAACCCGACAATTCTCGCTGACTGTGCGAATCACGTTCTCTGGAACTCCTTCAGGGACAGTGACCTGAAGTTCTAAGGTAATTTCTACTTCAGCATCTACCAGACTACTAAGGTGTTGAATAACCTCGTCTGCTATCTGTCCTATGTCACGTCTTAGCCGCAATGCGTTCAATTTGACTGAACCATAGAAACGTTTTGGTGGAACTATGACAGTTACTTGGCTATCAGAGGAGCCATCTGCTGTTACTACAGTGTCAATAGTTTTTTCCTTGTCAGTCTTATAGCTTCCTGTTTTTTCTTTAACTGATGGTGGAGTTACAGGTTTAGCAGCATCTGCCTCAAACTGGCGTTGCGCTACTTCTGGCTTAACTATCAGATTTTGACTGCTAAGGGTTACGGTAATGTGTTCAGCTGCTTTCAAACCAAGATAACGTCCTTTGGATTCATCCCAGCCAGTGGCATAAGCAAAGTTCTCATTCCACAGTAACGCTGCAACTCCTTCTGCGATCGCTTGTAATAGCACTTGTTGATTTTTGATACGTGGCAGGTAAAGGTAGTACGCTAAGTACTCCCATAACTTCTTAAGGTCGAGGTGGTTTACATCGCGCCAGAGATAAGGGTCAAGAGCTTCCAGGCGCAGACGACTGGCGGCATAGTTAGCAATCAAATGTTCTTCATGAACTGCTTTGCGGCTTGCTTGCAGAACAGGAGAGTCTTGCTTTTGCAATCGGATTTCTTGCCATTCAATCTCTCCTTGAGGGTCGGGTTGCATTGGCACTAACAGCCAGATGTAAGCTTCTTGAATTAAACTTTTTACATCTTTGTCGGTTTGCTGTTGTTTAGTCGTCGCCTGATTGCTTTGAAAAACATCTAAGTTTAAGGCTACTTTATCTTGAATAATCGAATTCCAGGCGAGGTACTGGCAAACAGATTGTTCTAATAGCTCCAGTTTTGCCTTGTCTGGTGCTAGGAACAGCAACATATTTTTGCAGTACCGAGGACTGGCTCCCTTTTGGTTTAGTATTTCTTCGGCTCTGGTGCGGGCTTGGGTTTCGCTTTCCTTATTTTTATGGGGATGTTGTGGCCCCATGACAACCAGCCTTACGGCCATTTCATCAGGAACATCTGCGGAAGAGTCGGGAGCAATATGTACTCCAGCAAATTCACCGCGCTGTTTATCAGCCTTTAATCGGAGAATAATTTCATCCCAAACTTTATCCTGATCCTGTTGGATTTGCTCGGCTCGGTCTTGGGCAAGTCTGGTGACACTAGGCTGAGTTGAGAACCAGTAACGAGTGTTATCGACATAAAGATGTGTGGACTGGTCGGTAAGTCGGCGCAAAGCATCGCCAAAAGTTGCTGCACTTTCCCCTGGTTGAACACACCCTAACTTGATCCGATGATCTTCTACACCGCGATTGGCTGCTCTTAGAGTAGGAGCAGAACCAAGGTAAATTGTCCGGGCAACACGGCGACAGGCAGAGTAACGTCCTAAATTCGGGTTTTGGCGATCGCACGCTAATGGTAGAGAATTATATCCATCTACATCTTTTTCAATGACTGGCACCCAGTTATCTTCCAGGTAGCGAGTCAATTCTGTTTGTACCTGTCCGTCATCCATTGGCACGCTGGCAGGCATGATTAACAAACTCTTGTCCTGTCCTTCCCAAAGTGAATGGATCACCTTTGCCATCAGTCGCAGCACACCTCGCGTGCGTTGGAATTTGTCGAGAGTTGACCAGTCATTATAAAGTCGGTCAAACAGTTCTGGATGGATAGGATAGGCATTTTCTAGCCGTCGTTTGTAACTAGCTTCTCGGCACTCACTAGGAAACTCCTGAGATTGGCTTTGGTACATTTCTGCAAAGGCACGGATGATGGCATCACGGGCAATAAAGCCACTTTCTTCGGTGATCGGTTGAAACAGTCGCCGCCGTACAATTTCAAAGCTTTCATCGGCAGTTGCTGGTCGCCAAGGAGATTCGACTCTGCCAATAGCATTTTTGAGTCTACTTAAGGCTGCTTTACCGCGATCGCCTCCAATCTCATTATCAGATGCCGGAATACTCACGACCAAAAGAGTTTGGTTAGCGTTTTTTGCCGACTCACTCAAAGTCTGGGCAAAGGTAAAGTGAGTGTCAAAGCTGCCCCCCGGAAGGTCGTTTATTTCGTGAAGCTGTCGGGCATAAGCCACCCATTCATCAATTAAAATCAGGCAGGGTGCATAGCGGTTAAACAGCACCCGGAGGGTATCGCCAGGGTTCGTTGAGGTTTCATCTGCCTCTCGAATCATTTCGTAGGCTTCCCTACCGCCCAGTTGCCAAGCTAATTCGCCCCAGAGTGTTCGGACAACTGTGCCATCTTTTTTAGATTGAGGCTGACCAGGAGAAATTTTATTTCCTACCAGCACTGCTGTATTAACTTTTGGCGGAGGTAAAACATTTGCCGCTTCCAGCACTGGTTCCAATCCGGGTAACTCGGATGCGGGAACTCCCATGAACAGGTGATATAGTGCCAGCATCGCGTGGGTTTTGCCCCCACCAAAGTTGGTTTGCAGTTCGATAACGGGGTCGCCTGCATTGCTAGAAAGGCGTAGCAAGGCATTTGTGAGCAGTTGCTTTAGCCCTTCGGTAAGAAAAGTGCGGCTAAAAAACTCTGTAGGTATGCGGTATTCGTCGGAACCTTCATCTAAATAAACTTGCCAGAGGTCGGCAGCAAATTCTGCTTGTTGGTAGCTACCAGAGGCAACATCTGGGTGAGGTGTAACAATTTCTCGCCAGGGTTTTAAACCGCCTACAGGATTGCCTTCTAAAGGTTGGAGAGTAGCACGACGAGTTTCACGACGGGCTTGTTCTGTAAAGCGTAGCCGCAAAAGTTCTTGTTTTTGTTTATCAACTTCATCTGCTTCTGGTGCAGAAAAAGCAGAAAGTAGCCGCGATACACTATCAAGAGCGCGATAGGCATCATCTGTAGAGAGTGGCTTGTTGTGCGCCCAAGAGTTGCGGGTGTCAATTAATTCCCCAACCAAGCTTCTTTCTGCATTGCCCAGAGTCTTTTTGAACACTTCACGCCACTGATTAGACATGAGTTTCAGCAGTGCTGATTCGTCTTGCTTGAGAATTTGCTGGACATTACGTCTTAAGCTGTGGTCTTCTGGAACAAAAGGTGTAGCGGCAACTACCCACTTATCACCATAAACGGAACGCATTTCCCTTTCCACAAAAGGATATAAGCCATCTCTCAAAAGGTCTAGCACCCTGCCAACTCGTTCGCGGTTACTTACGCTCATAGATTTTTTATACTAATGTTTATAGTTAAATTTGCCCTCACCCCTGCCCCTCTCCCATCCTGGGAGAGGGGTAAAATTGCTCCCCTTCTCCCAATTTGGGAGAAGGGGCTGGGGGATGAGGGCTATCTAGGATAAAAGCGTGACAAATAATTTCTAAAGTCGCAGGTAAATTTGTTTCCACTAACTCGCTACTAACACGTACAAACCGCAATCCCAAAGATTCAAGTAATTCTTGACGGTGTTGATCTAGAATCTTTTGAGATTCATGAATGGCTCCGTCTACTTCAACAATTAGACGTTCAGCTGCACAAAAAAAATCAACAATAAAACAGCCAATTGGTTGCTGACGACGGAATTTCCTACCTTCTAACTTTCTATTTCGCAAGGCTTGCCAAAGGATGGCTTCACTGGGTGTAGGTTCTTTGCGAAACTGACGGGCTACCTCTTTCATTTTTTGGTGGAGGGCTGGGGGGACTTGCCAGTAATTAGAAGCGCCCTCACCCCCAGCCCCTCTCCCATGCTGGGAGAGGGGAGTAGGATTAGTTTCTAGTGGTCTTGTTCCCCCTCTCCCAAATTGGGAGAGGGGGCTAGGGGG
>NZ_JADEXF010000519.1 GCF_015207245.1 Nostoc cf. edaphicum LEGE 07299 | reverse complement strand
GTGTAATCGTTAATACGGGAAATAATTATTTTAAAACGGCTCAGTTCCCTGTTGCCACAACTCCAGCCAATCATAATTAACACTCGTCACGGCAAAATCTGGTTCTTTATGGAACGGACGACGTAAGTAGTGAATAGAACAATTACCTTCCATATCTTCTGCTAAAGGCACTTGCACCAACGCCAAAATGAAATTATCTGGCTTGTTTAGAGCGGTAATAATTTCATTCTTCGTCACTGTCACAGTTTTAGCGCCTCTAATTCGCCCTTTCACCTCAATAAATCGCAAGCCCTCACCCCGCCTCCGGCCCCCCTCTCCCAATTTGGGAGAGGGGCTGGGGGTGAGGGGACGTGACTCAATATCATAGCCGCACTTCTGGGTACTCACATTTATTGGTTCGTACCCTAAATTGCGTTCTACTTCCATCACAGCCGTCATTGCTGCCTTTTCTACCCGTTCCGTCTCCCTGGCAAACATCGCTGTCGTTGCCTGTTGTTTGCCTTGCATTCGTTGCAGTAAGCCTACTGAAACTATCAACGCGCCCCCAACCACCACAGGCGGTAATGGCGATAATCTACGTTCTTGCTCTAATTCCTCCAAGCGCTGCATTAACCGTGCTTGTAAATCATCCGCTCGCTGATGTGCTTTACCTGAGTTAATTTTGGCATTAGGCTTGCCAGCTTCCTCTTGTATTTTCAGTTCTTCAGCCCGATGATCCCAGTAATTAATCTCCTTAGTTAATCTATCTTTTACTGCCGTCATCGTCTGAGCAATAAGTTCCTCTTTGCGCTGCTTGAGTTCTTGAAGATGTTGGGGAACAAGGTGAGCGATCGCATAACTCTTGGCTTTTGCTTCTAAATCTTCTCGCAACCAAGATTCTTCTAAAACTTTTTCTACAAAACCCTTTTCCTCGTCTGTTAGCGGACGGTAATTGAGGTAAGGTGCGTAACCTGCATTGTAGGTATTGCCTTCTGGATTGATTTCTACATATTGCATCCGCCGCGATACTAAACGCCTAGAGCCATTTAGATTTGTCCGCGCGTCTTGTATAGAATGTTCTAAATAAACTAAGGCGCGGGTTCCTTCGCTGGAATCATTTTCATCGACTAAGATAGTCCCTTGTTTCAACAAATCCCGGTGTCGCTCCAAAGTCAGGTCAATTGTGGCATCCAGTAGAGAATGTCCAGAACAGATGAAGGCAGCTAAGGGTTTAAGAGAAACGCTGATTAAATCTTTTTCAAAGCAGATGCGTTCGTAGCGTAGCAGCAACGGTTCTCCTACACCAATTTGCCGCCCTCGATTACGAATAACTGCCGGAACATGACTGATTTCGTAACGCTGGGGTTCACGTTGACGCAATGTTCCACCTAATTGGGTAAATGCTTCTAGGAAGAAGGAAGCAATAAAATGAGGTTGCAACCGTCGTGCTTCTGCTCTTTCCATTTCTTCCCGAATTTGCTGCACTTTGGCGATATCCATCGAATCTCGTGCCAAAGCCCGTTCTTCTAAAAGTTCGCGTAGTCGCTGTTGGTCGAGTTTATCATGTACGACTTGGTTGAGTCTGTCTCGCACCTCTAATTGATCGCCATAGCGAATTGCTTCAATCAATAACTCTCGTAATTCCGTCCCTGCGATCGCTTTCCCCAATACATCAAATACTTGACCTCCCAGTGCCTTCTGCTCTGCCTCTATCTTTTTCAATAACGCTAAATACACATCGCCTTCACGAGTGCCTTTTGCCACTAAATTCCATAAGTGACAGACCTCCGTCTGCCCAATCCGGTGAATTCGCCCAAAACGCTGTTCTAGGCGGTTAGGATTCCAAGGTAAATCGTAATTAACCATAAGGTGCGCCCTTTGCAAGTTAATCCCTTCACCCGCAGCATCCGTAGCTATTAAGACTTGTACTTCGATATCTTGGGTAAATGCCTCCTGCATTTTGCGGCGTTCTTCGCGTCCCATTGCGCCATGTATATTTACCACAGCTTCATTACGTCCAATTAGCGTCCGAATCCGATCTGTCAAATAATTTAATGTGTCCCGGTACTCGGTAAAAATCAAGAGTTTGCGCCGATGTCCTTGGGCGTTGAACATTTCGGCATCATTTTGCAACAGATTAGAGAGTTCTTCCCATTTTTTATCTTTACCACTACGTCGCACCCGCAGTGCCAGTTGCTCTAATTCTTCTAAAAGCTTAATTTCTGTTTGTAATTCTGCGATCGTCCGTGATGCTGTAGCTAGGTCAACTACTTCCTGTTCTGTTGCTTCTCGTTCTTCACCAGGAATATCCTCTAAATCATCTTCTAAGTCTTCCAGATCCAGAACCTGCTTAAATTCAACGATGATTGCATTACTTCCCTGCCTCAAAACTTCTTCTTGCCTCAGCCGTTTTTGCAACCTTTCCCGACGGCGTAGCAGCGATTGATAAATAGCTTCTGGGGAAGAAGCAAGCCGACGTTGCAAAATAGTCAAAGCAAAGCCAACATTACCTTTGCGCCCTTCATTTTCTAAAGCATCGGCACGATTAAATTCCTCGCGGACGTACTCAGTAACTCGCTTATACAGTACCGCTTCTAAATCCGATAGTTCATATTCTATAGTGCTAGCTTGGCGTTCTGGAAATAGGGGTTTTCCATCAAACTTCAGCAAATCTTCTTTAACCAATCGCCGCATTAAGTCGGAAGTATCTGCTACGTGAACACCATCGCGGAAGCGTCCTTCAAATCTGTCTCCATCCAATAACGCCATAAACAACTGGAAGTCTTCCTCTTTGCCGTTATGTGGTGTCGCTGACATTAATAAAAAATGCCTAGTCAAAGTTGAGAGTAACTTACCAAGTTTGTAGCGTTTCGTCTCTTTAATTTCACCACCAAAAAATGAAGCTGACATTTTATGGGCTTCATCGCAAACAATTAAATCCCAGTCTGTCTGTGCTAGTTTTGCTTGTAAATCTTGATTACGGCTGAGTTTGTCCAGTCGCACAATCACCAACGGCATTTCAGCAAAAGCATTTCCAGTTACTGCTGATTCAATGCGATCGTTAGTGAGAATTTCAAAGCGTAAATGAAACTTTTGCGATAATTCATCTTGCCACTGTGGGGCTAAACTGCCGGGACAAATCACAAGGCAACGATGCAAATCACCTCGGATGAGCAATTCCCGCATCAGCAAACCCGCCATAATAGTTTTACCTGCACCTGGATCATCTGCTAAGAGAAAACGCAGAGGTTGTCGAGTCAACATTTCCCCGTAAACGGCAGTTATTTGGTGTGGTAAAGGTTCGACTAGAGAGGTGTGAACGGCTAGCAAGGGGTCGAAGAGATAAGCTAGACGGATACGGTGCGCTTCTGATGCCAGACGAAAATTAGCTCCATCAGCAGTGAAACTCCAAGCACCACCAGAGGTGATTATTTCTAAAGTAGGTTCTCTGTCTCGAAAGACTAACTCATTCCCTAGCGTGCCGCTAGCATCTTTGTATGTTAATTCCACAACATCAGAACCATGCCACTGAGCATCAACGATGGCGACAATACTGTTTGGCAGGATACCTTGTACTTGCGTGCCTTTTGTTAAATCCTCAAGTCTAACCATATTGCGGTGTTTTCCCTTTTGGCAGATGTCAGTGGCAATGTAGATACCAATGTTTTTTGACCGGACATTGCTCCTTATGACCATAAGAGACACTAGGCTGGTTATTAGCTAGTATATTTACTGTTATTTGGCTGTGGTAGCTTGATGTTGCTTAATTGAAAAGCTGATTTTAAGCGATCGCTCCATGCTAGTGGCTACAGGTAAAGTGAAATAGAGTGCGATCGCATCTCTCGAAACTCAAGCTGTTGATTCAGCTTTGTACTTGGAATGCGATCGCCACTAAACCTTGGAGCAAATATTCCCAAATCCTTACAGGGAAGTCTTTTGCATAATTTTACAACTTTATTATTTGTTTTTGGATGGTAGCCTGATGAAATTGTATAACTTTATTTTTTTAAGACTTCTCAGTAACCAACGATACAATAGTGTTTGTAGCCGCGCAAATTGTACAACTTTTTTAGTTGTTTACAATAAAGTATAATGGCTTCTGAAGAACTTCTATGGCTTGCAGAAGCCATTTTTCTGGCAATGATTATAAGTATAATATATTTA
>NZ_JADEXF010000518.1 GCF_015207245.1 Nostoc cf. edaphicum LEGE 07299 | reverse complement strand
TAATTACAACCTTTCCTGGTTAGAAAATTTACTTTATCGCTATGTGCTAATTCCTCAAACTAAGAAAGCACTGCTGCAACAAAAAGAAGACTATAGTTGGACAGATTCTCGTCCTAACTGGGGCCCTGGTCGAATTGACCCTTTTAATCCAGTTAAATTCAATACTTTAAAGTTGCCCAAAGATAACACTATTGGCAACTCTGATATGATGCCTCTTTGGAATCAAAAGATGCACAAAGGGTTTGCACTCCATTGGGATGGGTTAGAAACTTCACTAACAGAAACTGTTCAAACTGGAGCAATTGGTGACGGTGCTACCAAAAAATCACTTCCTGTAGCCGATTTACAACGAGTAGAAGATTTTATTCAAGAACTACCACCTCCCAAATATCCATTTGCTATTGATGAGCAAGTGGCTGCAAAAGGAAGCCAAATTTTTGCTAATACTTGTGCATCTTGTCACGCTTTTGGTGGTGAAAGAACGGGTACTGTTATCCCCGTGGAAGAAGTGGGAACTGACCGCCATCGGTTAGATATGTGGACGCAAGAAGGAGCGGATACTTACAATCATTTTGGTGATGGCTACCCTTGGGACTTCAAAAACTTACGCAAAACCAACGGGTATGTATCTGTTTCTCTAGATGGATTATGGTTAAGAGCGCCATATTTACATAATGGTTCAGTCCCATCTCTACAAGATTTGTTAGAAAAACCAGAGAATCGTCCTCAAGTTTTCTATCGAGGATATGATGTCTACGATCCGAAAAAAGTTGGTTTTATTACTGAAGGAGATGAAGCCAAAGCTATAGGTTTTAAATACGATACGACGGTAACTGCTAATTCAAATCAGGGACATATTTATGGCACTGATTTATCTGATGAGAACAAAAAAGCCTTGATTGAGTATCTGAAAACTCTGTAATGAAATTGGTTTACTAAATACTAATGTGATTTAGTAATTTTCTGACGTTAATCATTTACTAGCAAACGCTCAAAAACCGAATTGGAGATCATCGTGAAGCCATATTTACCACAAAAAGATCCTGATGTTAATGTCCGAATCAATTGGCTAGATAAAAATCGAGAAGAGTACAAATTTAATTACGATTATCTAGCTCCTCTACCAGTAATTGATAAAGTTCCTCATAAAGAAATATTCTCGGCGGAATATACTGCTAAACGTTTGGCAAGTATGGCAAGTCTTGCACCAAATATGCTAGCTGCTAAAGCCAGAAACTTCTTAGACCCGTTGGATGAGTTGGAAGAATATGAAGAACTTTTGTCACTTCTACCAAAACCCGATGTCATAAAAAATTACAAAACAGACTCTTGTTTTGCAGAACAACGACTCTCTGGAGCGAACCCATTAGCTATCCAAAAAATTGATGCACTACCTGATAATTTTGCTGTCACGGATGCACATTTTCAGAAGGTTGCAGGTACAGGATTTACTTTGGAAAAGGCACTCAATGAAGGCAAGCTGTATTTCTTAGATTATCCTTTGTTATCTGATATTAAAGGTGGTGTCTACGAAAATGTTAAAAAGTACCTTCCCAAGCCACAAGCTCTATTTTATTGGCAAAGTAATGATAATTCTAATGGTGGTTCTCTAGTGCCTGTTGCCATTCAGATTAATCATGATTCTGGTGCAAAAAGCGTGATTTATACACCAGATGACCCCCATTTAGATTGGTTTTTGGCAAAAACCTGTGTTCAAATTGCTGATGGCAACCATCAAGAATTGGGTAGTCATTTTGCCTATACCCATGCAGTTATGGCTCCGTTTGCGATTGTCACTGCACGGCAACTAGCAGAAAATCATCCCATCGCCTTACTGTTAAAACCCCACTTCCGTTTCATGCTATTTGATAACGATTTGGGACGCACTCAGTTTTTACAACCTGGAGGCCCAGTTGATGAGTTTATGGCGGGTTCATTGGCAGAGTCTCTTGGATTTGTGGCAAAAGTTTATGAAGAATGGAGTGTGGAAAAATTTACCTTCCCTCGGTTAATAAAAAGTCGTCGAACGGATGATCCAGAAATTTTACCGCACTTTCCTTTCCGGGACGATGGCATATTAATTTGGAATGCCGTCGAAAAGTTTGTGGCTGAATACTTGCAACTCTATTACAAAACCTCACAGGATATCAGTGACGACTATGAGTTGCAAAATTGGGCTAGAGAATTAGTGGCCCAAGATGGTGGTAGAGTCAAGGGAATGCCAGCCAAGATTGAGACTTTAGAACAACTGATTGAAATCATCAGTGTGGTAGTATTCACCTGCGCTCCTCTACACTCTGCTTTGAATTTTTCTCAGTACGAATATATGGCTTTTGTACCCAATATGCCCTATGCAGCCTACCACCCAATTCCAGAAACTAAGGGTGTGGATTTGGAAACTATCATGAAGATACTTCCGCCCTTTAAACAAGCTGCCGATCAGGTGATGTGGACTGAGATTTTAACATCGTACCACTATGATAAATTGGGTTTTTATGATGAGGAGTTTGCCGACCCATTAGCGCAGGAAATTGTAGTGCAATTCCAACAGAATTTGCATGAAATAGAACGGCAAATAGACATTAGAAATCAAACTCGTCCCATACCTTATAACTACTTCAAGCCTTCAGAGATTATTAACAGCATTAATACTTGAATTAGTTTTAGTAAAAAAGAGGAATCACAATGTCAAATCAGAAAGTAACCGTCACCGCTCGACTAAAAGTGAAGCCAGGTTTGGAAGACAATTTCAAGCAGGAATTTCAACCTGTAATAGCTCTCACTCTTACAGAAGAAGGTTGTATTAATTACGATTTGCACCAATCTGTTGACGACCCATCTTTGTTTCTGTTGCATGAAAACTGGGTCAGCCAGGAAATTTTAGCTCAACACCTAGAGCAGCCGTATATTAAAGCTTTAGGGGAAAAATCAGGACAATTTTTAGTTGAACCACCTGAAGTCAGGTTATGGCAGCAGATTGCGAACAACTCCTAGCTGGTGATAATAATGACATCAAGGGTGTTATTGTATGGTGCAACTGGCTATGCTGGAAAACTCATTGCTGAATCTGCTAAAAATAACGGGCTGGAATTAATTTTAGCTGGACGCAATCAAAGTTCACTAGCAGCTGTAGCCAATGAATTAAGTTTGGACTTTCGGGTTTTTGGCTTAGATGACCGACAGGCGATCGCTCGCTCTCTTGAGGATATAATTGCTGTCATCAACTGCTCTGGGCCTTTCTCCAAAACCTCAAAGCCACTTGTCGATGCCTGTCTCAAAACTAAAACTCATTATTTAGACATAGCTGGCGAAGTACCTGAATTTCAGGCGCTACAGGCACGAGATACTGAGGCTAAAAGTGCAGGGATAATGCTTCTCCCTGGTGTGGGATTTGGAGTTGTCCCTACTGATTGTGTAGCTGCTTACCTCAAACAGAAGTTAGCAGTTGCAACGCGACTGATTTTAATTTATGAAACAGTGGGCGGTGTATCTCAGGGAACTGCAAATACAGTACTGCCAACTTTACATCATATCGGGGTAGTCCGAGAAGCAGGTAAGCTCATCCCATCTCGCCCAGCATCGAAAAGACGTAAAGTTGATTTTGGTTATGGCCCGGTGACAGCAGTAACAAACCCTTGGCGTGCTGATATTATCACTGCTTTCCAAAGTACGGGTATTCCCAATATTGAGGTTTATACCGTATTTCCTAATCCTGTGCGCTTTCTAATGGAGTCGAGCCAGTATTTGGGATGGTTATTTAACTCGTCTTTATTCCAAAGTGCTTTAGCAAGTCTAATTAAAACTCTACCCACTGGGCCAACGGCGGCAGAACGAGCCAAGGGGCAAGTTAGAGTAATTGGTATTGCTGAGGATAAAACTGGTCAACAAGTAAGTGCAAAGCTCTTAGGGCCGGAAGCATACGATTTTACGGCGTTGGCGGCTGTAGCAGTTATTAAACGGGTAATTCAAGGCGAAGTTAAGGTAGGATTCCAGACTCCTGCATCTGTATATGGGGCAGATTTTGTCCTTGAAATTCCGGGAGTTACTGGGTTCGAGTAAGGATACAACAGAAAGCTGGGTTTTTTAGGCTTGATAGCGAAAAAACCCGGCTTTTTTTTGCAGACTTAACAAATAAGCCCTTATTA
>NZ_JADEXF010000517.1 GCF_015207245.1 Nostoc cf. edaphicum LEGE 07299 | reverse complement strand
GTAATTTGTAGTTCGTAATTCGTAATTAAAAATAGAAAATCAATCAGTTTATTTATGGGTAAAATTAAGTGCAAACCACCTATTTTTGCCGAAACCCGCATTTATCCATAGGGTAATTACGAATTACGTTAGCGTAGCGGTAGCGAGTCCGCGAGCGTCATTATCAATTACGAATTAGATTGGGGTGTCATGGCTTATGAGATGAAAAAACAAAGAGCGATCGCAGTTGACTTATTCGCTGGTGCGGGCGGTATGACTCTTGGCTTTGAGCAAGCTGGTTTTGATGTGCTGGCGTCTGTGGAAATCGACCCGATCCACTGTGCAACACATGAGTTTAACTTCCCTTATTGCTCAGTGTTATGCAAAAGTGTTGTGGATACAACCGGGGAAGAAATTAGAAATCGGTCTGAGATTGGCGATCGCGAAATTGATGTGGTAATTTGTGGCTCACCATGTCAAGGATTTTCCCTAATTGGTAAACGGGCTGTTGACGATCCTCGAAACTCTTTGGTATTTCACTTTCATCGACTGGTTTTTGAACTAAAACCGAAATTCTTTGTGATGGAAAATGTCCGGGGGATAACGGTTGGCGAACATAAACAAATCCTCCAAACATTAATTAGCGAGTTTAGAATTCACGGCTATAAAGTAGAAGAAAATTATAAAATTCTCAACGCTGCAAATTACGGAGTACCACAGTCCCGTGAGAGATTATTTCTGATAGGTGCAAGGGAGGATGTAGAGTTACCGAAATACCCTCAGCCGATTACTAAACAAGCTTTAATAAATAAATTAAATTCTAAAAAAATATCCGACATTCCATCGAGTCCTACAGTCTGGGATGCAATTGGAGATTTACCTGAAATAGAAAAATATCCAGAGTTACTAACAAGAGATTGGGTTGTTGCAGACTACGAAAAGCCTAGTAACTATGCTCTTGTACTTCGCGGGATCAAATGCCTAAATGATGATTATTCTTACAAACGAGAATATGATTTGCGAATACTCTCTTCAAGTCTAAGAACAAAACATTCTGCGGAAACTGTTAAACGTTTTCAGGAGACTCAACAAGGCGAAAGAGAAAAAATTAGTCGTTTTCATAAGCTACATCCTGGTGGTGTCTGTAATACTTTAAGAGCCGGAACAGATAAGTATAGGGGTTCTTTCACATCTCCGAGACCGATTCATCCATCTACGCCGCGCTGTATCACCGTCAGGGAAGCGGCGAGATTGCATTCTTACCCCGATTGGTTTAGATTTCATGTAACTAAATGGCACGGATTTCGACAAGTTGGTAACTCTGTACCACCCTTATTAGCAAAGGCTGTAGCGTCAGAAATTATTCGCAATTTGAATATTTCGCCTTTTAAGCCGAGTTTGCAATACAAGTTGCCAGAGGAGAAGCTACTACAATTTAATATGTCGCAAGCGGCACAATATTATCAGTGTGATTAGTAAGAATACACTCTGTAATATGTGCAAGTTAGGCTAAGTCCAAGCACGGAAGAATGTACTATCTTCCCAGATATTAGCAGTCCGTTGAGCGATCGCTGTCAATTCTTGCTCCTTCAGAGGTACAAAAGCCTGCGCTATCTTGACATTATTCTCTAATTGTGCAACCGTCTCTGCTGCAATTACACAACAATGAACTCCAGGCTGAGACATTGTGTAACCTAAAGCTTGCTCCATACCTGTCAACCCACCTGGTTTAAATAGCCGACCATAAGCAGGGACTTTCATCGCAATCACACCGACATTTTTTTCTTGAGCAACTGGTAAAACCACTGGAATAAATGGACGTGGGTGGTGTTTGTCGGCAGCATTTACAGGAATCAGTGTAGTGTGGAAAGGATAGCGACGTAACCCTTCAGCAATTAATTGAGGGTCGTGATGTCCGGTAATACCTGCGAAGCGCACCAGTTTTTGTTCTATGGCTTCTTCTAAAGCTTTAATTGCGCCAGATGGACTAAAGATGATATCGAGTTCTTCAGAAAAAGAGACGTGATGCAACTGCCACAAATCGAGATAATCTGTATTGAGACGTTTTAGCGATCGCTCCAATTCTCGCCATGCACCATCCCGATCTCTTTTATCGGTCTTGCTTGCTAGAAACAGCTTTGAGCGATGGGGTGGTAGCACTTTGCCTAAATAATCTTCACTCGGTCCATAACTAGCTGCTGTATCAAAGTAGCGAATGCCAAGTTCCAGCGCTCTTTGAATAATTGCCGTAGCATCACCCTCTTTTCCTTCGCCGCCGGATAGTGGCATTTGTCCTGCTCCAAATCCGAAGATAGGCAGATTTACTTTCGTGCGTCCTAGTACTCGTTCCGGCATATTTGTTGGCGGTGTTGCAGTGTTGGTAGTATTTTGCCCAAAAGTATTAGTTGCCACAATACCTCCAGTTACAGCAATGCTAGTAATTAGGAAATTACGCCGCGTTTTTCCTTCTGTCATGATTGGCTTCGGGTGCGAAATAACTTTTATTATAAAATTTTAGCTAGGGAGAATTAACCGGATATCCTTCTAAAGGATAAATCCATCACATTTCATCAGGATAGGTAAAAATAAGAGCGATGCCTACGGCGGGCTACGCCTACGCGCTCACAAATTGTCTATAAACTCTTCTGGTGTAACCTTTGCTTGCTTCAGAACACCACTGGGTGTACCAACTTTTAACTCGCGGTGTAGTGGTACAACACAAACAATTTCTCCTTCGAGAGTTGGTTTTTTAAGTACAACATGACTACCAGTTTGTCTAGTTTGAATAAATTCTAAACGCTCTAATGCACGAATTGCCTCACTGCCTGATATTCTTGGCAATCTAGGCATAGCTGACTTCTATGCTTGTTACAAATCTCGGACTAGTATCAGTGTCAAGTAAAGGACATTCTTCTAGATATAGCCTTGTAGCTTCTTTAAGATTAGCGAGAGCTTCTTCAATTGTTTCACCTTGGTCAACCGTTCCGACTTCAGGACATTCAGCAACATACATATCTTCTTCTTTGTGAAGAATGGCAGTTAATGTTTTGGTCTTCATAGGGTTTTATTTTGATACGGATAGTCGAGTGAGCGCACTCCTTTTTCTAGTTTAGCTTTGAGGTGCGATCGCGCTACTTGCCAGCGACAGCATTTTTCTCAGCGTAGTTGAGATTTATCTGATATTCTTTGATTTTTTGCTGGGCTACTACATAATTTGGGTTAGAAGATGGCACAGTTTTCATAAGTGCGATCGCACCTTCCCAATGACTCACAACTGTCTTCCACTCATCTGGAGATTTTGCTAGCTGGGTTAGTTTGGCAGCACTTATTGCTTTATTAACAGCCTCTCGGAATGTATCAGTTTGAGGCGTAAATGCTGTTATAAATGGACTTGCCGAAGTAACTGGAGAAGCTATAGAAGTTGGGAATTTTTCTTTTGTTTTAGGAATTTTTGCTGATAAATATATTCCCATAGAAACCAAAGGAATGAGCATAATTATAAACAGTTTTTTCTTGATATTTTTAGGATTTTGAGAATTATCTTGAGATAACGAGAGTATAAGTAAATGCTGCTTTTTCCCTTTTTTGATTTGGGTTAGCCCCATATCACCACGCAATCTGTCAATTTCTAAATCTGTGCGATCAATACTGTAGCTTTTACGTTTAGTTTGTAAATTTTGGGCTAGAAGTTTCAGGTGTGGAATTAAGCGGTTTACTACTAAGTGTTCTAATTGGTAGAGATATGCGGCAGTGAACATCCAAATCATGAACCAACGTTGACTTAAAAAATCATTATTTTCAATGCTGTAAAAAATTCCCTTTGTTGCACGTCCTGTTAAATGCCCTGTACAACCATTAAAATATTCTGGTATTTTATTGTACAAGTTGCAATTAAAAAAAGCTAATTCTGAGAAAATAGTTAGGATTAGCATAAAAGATAATCCCATAACCACTGTGCCATAAAAACCTGCCCATAAACTATTCAAGGTAGGTATCCATTTAGGTAATTTATTAGATAATTTAGGCTTTTGCCAAATAAACCAAAAAATATGGTAAACAAAGGCTAAGAAAATGCTTGGTATTAATAAGCCGAATAAAACAGAAAATATTAATAATATAGGGCTGTTGCCGAGAAGTGATATAAATACTCCGGCCAATCCAAAGAC
>NZ_JADEXF010000516.1 GCF_015207245.1 Nostoc cf. edaphicum LEGE 07299 | reverse complement strand
CCTTAGAAGAATATCCCCCCTTGGAAATTATCAACACCTTTCTGCTAGATGGTATGAAAGTTGTCGGGGAATTATTCGGTTCTGGACAAATGCAGCTACCCTTCGTTTTGCAATCTGCCGAAACCATGAAAGCGGCTGTTGCGTTTCTAGAACCGTTCATGGAAAAATCAGAATCGGGTAACAATGCCAAAGGAACCTTTATCATTGCCACAGTTAAAGGCGATGTCCACGACATTGGTAAAAACTTGGTGGATATTATCTTGTCCAACAACGGTTACAAGGTGATTAACCTGGGAATTAAACAGCCAGTGGAAAACATCATCAACGCTTACGAACAGCATAAAGCTGATTGTATAGCCATGAGTGGTTTGCTGGTAAAATCCACCGCCTTCATGAAAGAGAACTTGGAGGTATTCAACGAAAAAGGAATTAGTGTCCCCGTGATTTTAGGTGGTGCAGCATTGACTCCCAAGTTTGTCTATGAAGATTGCCAAAATACCTATAAAGGTAAAGTTGTTTATGGCAAAGATGCCTTTTCTGACTTGCACTTCATGGATAAATTAATGCCAGCAAAGGCTACTGGTAACTGGGAAGATTTGCAGGGATTTTTGAACGAAATCGAAACGGCTGAAGTTTCGACAAATGGTCACAAAGAACCAAAAGCTACAACTGCTGAAGAAACATCTGCTGAACCAAAAGTAGTAGATACAAGACGTTCAGACGCAGTGGCGATAGATATTGAACGTCCGACACCGCCTTTCTGGGGAACAAAGTTGTTGCAGCCTAGTGATATTCCCATTGAGGAAATATTCTGGCACTTGGATTTACAAGCTTTGGTTGCTGGACAGTGGCAATTCCGCAAGCCAAAAGAGCAATCCAAAGAAGAATATCAGGCTTTTTTAGCTGAGAAAGTCTACCCAATTTTAGAAAGTTGGAAACAGCGAATTATTGAAGAAAATCTGTTGCATCCACAAGTGATTTACGGGTATTTCCCTTGTCAAGCCGAAGGAAATTCCCTACATATATATGATTCAGAGAACCAATCACAACAGGTTACAACTTTCGAGTTTCCCAGACAGAAGTCTTTAAGGCGGCTGTGCATAGCAGATTTCTTTGCACCGAAGGAATCGGGAATTATGGATGTCTTCCCCATGCAAGCGGTGACTGTAGGGGAAATTGCCACAGAGTTTGCCCAAAAGCTGTTTGCGGCTAATCAATACACTGATTATCTGTATTTCCACGGCATGGCAGTGCAGGTGGCGGAGGCTGTAGCTGAATGGACACACGCCAGAATACGCCGAGAGTTAGGTTTTACTGCTGAAGAACCCGACAACATTCGGGATATATTAGCACAACGCTATCGTGGCTCGCGGTATAGTTTTGGCTATCCAGCTTGTCCCAATATTCAAGACCAATACAAGCAACTGGAGTTATTGCAGACCGACAGGATTAACTTGTATATGGATGAAAGCGAACAACTTTATCCAGAGCAGTCTACTACTGCGATTATTACCTATCACCCATTAGCAAAATACTTTAGCGCGTAGAATTCTACTCGTTAACCCAATACGTTTGGTGTTAGTGATTTGCCCTTAAAGATCCCCCTTCAAAGCCTCTCTTTCTAGGCTACGGTGTGTATACAAGTCCTTCTCACCCCCTCTAACTCCCCCTTGCTAAGGGGGAGAACCGGATATTTCCCCCCAATACATCGGGGGGATTAAGGGGGGTAAATCCAGGGTTTGGGCTTCATTACCAAGATGTGTGTACACCGTAGGACTGGGAGAAGAAAGGTTTTACGTAGTTAAATCAGGGACAGGTGTTTTGATTGTGCTAATTAGACGGCTACTATATTAGCGGTGGAATTCACATTAGTTTAATCTGCTCCTTCAATTGGTGCAAAACCTTGACGTTGAATATTTTCTGTCACCGCGCGTGGTTCTAAAAATTGCAGTAAGTAATCAGGACCGCCTGCTTTAGAACCAACACCAGAAAGTTTGAATCCACCAAAGGGTTGCCGTCCAACGATCGCTCCAGTAATATTGCGGTTGATGTACAAATTCCCGACTTCAAATTCTGTCTGCGCCTGCTGAATGTGCGAAGGCGTTCTAGAATAAAGTCCTCCAGTCAAAGCGTAGTTAGTTCCATTGGCAACTGTTAGTGCTTCCTGGAAATCTTTCACCCTAATTACCGCCAGCACAGGGCCAAAAATTTCTTGCTGGGAAATTACCGCATTTGGCGATACTTCACTAAAGATGACAGGTCCGATAAAATATCCTTGTTCGGGTGCTGGTAACTCCAACGCCACTTCTGCTTCTGCCTTACCCTTCTCAATATACTCGCGGATGCGATCGCGGGCATTAGCATCAATCACTGGCCCAACTTGTGTACTTGGTAACTCTGCTTCCCCAATGTTCAAGGATTTTGTCGCTTCCACCAACCGTTGCACAAAGGCATCATAAATCGGTTGCAGCACAATCACCCTGGAAGCAGCAGAACATTTTTGTCCACTGTAACCAAATGCCGACTGCACTACCCCCACAACAGCTTGGTCTAAATCAGCACTTTCATCGACAATAATGGCATTCTTGCCACCCATTTCAGCAATTACCCGTTTCATGTGCTTTTGTCTGGGTTTTAATATTGCCGCTTCTGCGTAGATTCTACAGCCGACTTCTTGGGAACCCGTAAAAGCAATTACATGGGTATCTGGATGATTTACCAAATAAGCGCCGACTTGCGAACCCTTACCAGGTACGTATTGAAATACACCTTTGGGAAAACCAGCATCTACCAGGATTTCTGTGAGTTTTGCCGTAATGACAGAAGATGTTTCCGCAGGCTTGAGGAGAGTACAATTGCCTGAAACCAAGGCTGCAACAGTCATTCCACAAGCGATCGCTAGTGGGAAATTCCAGGGAGAAATCACCACAGCAATTCCTCGTGGTTGGTAGATATAACGATTAGTTTCACCAGGTATGTCGTAATTGGCACCGTTATCTAACCGTTCTATCTCATCAGCGTAGTATCGGCAAAAGTCTATTGCTTCCGAAACTTCTCCATCAGCTTCCTTAACTGGTTTCCCAACTTCTAAAACTATCCAAGCTGAAAGTTCAGCGCGGCGGAGTTCCATCAAATCACCGGCTTTCCGCAAAATATCAGCGCGTTGTTTAGCTGGTGTTTTCCTCCAACCAGGAAAGGCAGCTTTAGCAGCTTGCATCGCTTGTTCTGCTTGTTCAACGCTAATCAACCCAACTTTACCAACTACCTCGCTGAAATTAGAAGGATTGAGAGAATCAACAAATTCTGGCGGATTAACATACTCGCCATTAATTAAGGGTAAATAAGTTTTACCCAACTGTTGACGAACGCTTTGGAAAGCTTGCATCGTCTTCGTTCTTACCTCTTCCTCAGCATAATCAGTATCAGCAGCACCAAAGAAATGAGAGTTGGGAGTTTGGAGTGAGGAGTTTGGAGTTAAAGAGTTTTCCTCTTTGACAATCGGTGGCGCTAATAATTCTTCAATTGGTCGATTTTCGAGATTTTGCCGTAAAAAAGAACTATTAGCGGTATTTTCTAACAACCGCCGAATTAAATACGCCATTCCAGGTAATAATTCACCGTAAGGACAGTAAACTCTAACTCGATAACCTTTGTCAACCAACGCTTTGGCAACTTTATCACCCATACCGTAGAGGACTTGCAACTCAAAGCGACGGCGGGGGACATTTAAACTTTCAGCGATGGCAATGGCGCGAGAGTGCGATCGCACATTATGGCTACCAATGGCAGAATACACATATTGATGATTTTCTAGCAATAACTGAGTGATAGTTTCAAAGTTAGCATCAGTTGCGGCTTTGTCGTTGTAAACTGGCTGTGGCCAATGCTTCTGCACTGCTTTGATAGTTTCCTGATCCCAATATGCACCTTTCACCAAGCGGATTGTCAGGGGATAGCCACGTTCTTTCAACCAGGAAATTACGTCTTTAGTATCTTGCTCGCTATCACGCAGATATGCCTGAATAGTTATGCCAACATCTGTACGTTGCCGAAACTCTTCTTCTAAGAGCAGTTTTTTCAGGATGCTAAGAGTTATGTCTTTGTAGGCATACTGTTCCATATCAAAATGGACAGCTGCGCCTAATTC
>NZ_JADEXF010000515.1 GCF_015207245.1 Nostoc cf. edaphicum LEGE 07299 | reverse complement strand
AGACAGGTCTAATGAACTTGCAGCTAATTTTGTAAGCGCGTAGGCGTAGCCAGCCGTAGGCATCGAATTGTCGAATCGTGGAGAATTGAGGGTTGAAATTTAAACGCAGAGGAACGCAAAGGTAAGCGCAGAGGCACGCAGAGAATATGCTACAAATGAATAAAATTTTTACTTAGAATAAAATTAAGTTTTTGTGATTAGACGCATTAAAAAACCTGGACGATGGGGATGCAATCGCAGTAATTATCTGGATTTGATAAATTAGAGTCAGTAATGGCAAGCTTGATAATGCCAAGAGAACCGGAGGCGCGATTGCTCTAAAGATAATCTACACTCAAGGAGATACCGATCGTTTTCAGCTTCTGTTATGTCCTCAACTCTAGATTCTTTGCCACCTGCGCTCGCTAAAATTGTCCAGCGCTTTCAACGCGCTTCCGAACCGAAGCGACGCTACGAACAGCTAATCTGGTATGCTCAGAAGCTCAATGAGTTCCCAGAAGCTGATAAATTACCCGAAAATAAAGTTCCTGGTTGCGTGTCTCAAGTTTATATCACCGCAGCCTTGGATGATGGTAAGGTTGTGTTTCAGGGCGATTCTGATTCTCAGTTAACTAAAGGATTAGTAGGGCTTCTGGTTGAAGGATTGCATGGACTAGCGCCAACTGAGATTGTGCAACTTACCCCAGATTTTATCCAAGAAACAGGTTTAAATGTTAGCCTGACGCCTTCCCGTGCTAATGGATTTTACAACATTTTTAAAACTATGCAAAAAAAAGCATTGGAATGTAAGCTAGATTTGCCTAACTAAACTTGGTCATTTGTCATTAGTCATTGGTCATTGGTCATTTGCAAAGGACAACTGACAAATGACAAAAAACGTACAATTACCAAAATTTAGTCTCATGTCAACCAATGTATTATCTACTTCTGCTGCTACTGGCTTTGGTGGAATAGTTCAAGAATATCTTTGGAATTGGGAAAATCAGCAATTACGCGTTGTTTATGAAACCCTCGGTAAAGGTTCACCGCTATTGCTGCTACCATCTTTCAGCAGTGTTTCGACGCGTTTGGAAGTAGGCGAACTTGCCAGGTTACTAGCTCCCAATTTTCAAGTTTTAGCAATAGACTGGCCTGGATTTGGTGAATCTTCTCGCCCTAGTTTGAATTATCGACCGGAAATATATCAGCAATTTCTGGAAGATTTTGTCAAAGCTATTTTTAATACTCCCATTACTGTGATCGCGGCTGGTCATGCTGCTAGTTACGTTTTACAATTAGCTGTCAAACAACCTGCTACTTTCTCACGAATTTTGTTGTTAGCTCCTACTTGGCGTGGGCCTTTGCCGACAATGGGCGCAAGTCAACAGATAGCTGGCTTTGTGAGAGAATTGGTGCGATCGCCTATACTTGGTCAAGCTCTCTACAAACTCAACACTACCCCATCCTTCTTAAGTTTTATGTATCGCCGTCATGTATTTACTGACGCGGCTAAAATTACACCCAGTTTCATTGAGAAGAAGTGGCACACAACTCAACAACCAGGAGCGCGATTTGCATCTGCTGCCTTTGTAACTGGTAATCTTGATGCTGTACGCGAACAATCTGATTTTTTAGGACTTGTACAGTCTTTAACCGTACCGCTCATGGTAGTAATTGGGGAATCTAGCCCCCCAAAATCACGAGAAGAAATGGACGCTTTGGTAGCCTTACCAGGAGTGAAAAGCGTTGTTATCCCTGGTTCTTTGGGACTGCATGAAGAATATCCAGCAGTTGTTTTAGAAGCAGTTGAAGATTTTTTGTTCTCTTCAGAAAATTAAATCTTTGCACCAAGAGGCAAAGAATCGTTTTGCACCTTGGTGCGAGATTAAAATTAGTTCAAGCTACTGCGAGTAAGTTTTTGCAAGCGAGAAAGAGAAAGCGCCAGTAAACCGACTATACCAAGACCAAGAACAGTTGATGACTCAGGGACTGCCTTGACTTCAAAATCAAAATTGAAAGTGCCAGACTCTTTAAAGGGAATACGGTGATTATCAGTGCCTAAATCCACTAATTTGAATGATGCAGAATAAGTTCCCAGTGGTGCAGCAGCATCAGTCCAAAAGGTAGGGGTAAACGAAAAATTATCACCACTGCCGATTGTGTAGATATCGCCGACTGACTTGACAATATCAACGCCTGCTGAATCACCAATATTCAATCCACTGCTAATTGACGCTAATTGTAAACCAATATTTGCACCTTCAAGGGACGACTGCCAACGACCATTAGAGCTATTGAACAGATACTGATTGTCTAATTCTTTTGAAGTTTTTAGAGACGCTATAGGTTCTATTGTCAGATTGCTATATTCCTTATCTGTTGGAGTACTAATCAAGCGACCAGTATAAAACTCTGTGCCAGGCAATAATGTTAGCGGCGCTTGTTCTGAGTAAGACTCAGGAATTCGGTTATTTGTATTAGTTGAGTTAATGGTTAGGTTATCTAAAGAACCTAAGTAGCTATAAGCACCAATGCCGTGGAAATGGCTTGATTCCGGCGTGTCTTCATTCCTGTGTGCAAAAAGAAGGGTCAAACGATTGTAGTTGGGGTTCTCCAATCCTGCGTATGTCCCTGTAGGAAAAACCTCCAAACCATCTAACCCAACGTAAAAGCCGGTTTCGTCCGAATGATTATGAGTATCATCTGCTTGTGCTGGTGCCAAAGCGGTAGATAAAACCAGCGGTGCAACAACCAAAAAGCTGATTGCAATAGACGCAGATGCTTGCCCTGTTTGAGTTACTTGCTTTTTCCAGCAGGCAGTGTTTCTTGAAACCACCACGCTTCTCCATCAAAGTATAATTTTCTATGTGATAATGATTATCATATTTTTCGTGGGATTGTCAATGTACTAACCTGCGACTTCCTGCAAGGTTAGTTGGAATATTCCTACCAGCTACGCAAACTTATAGATATTTATTACTTATTACAGATGCATAAAAATAAAATGTTTCTTGATTAAATTATGTGGTTATTTGGCTGAAACTCAAAATAACAGCAAGTTCGCACAAAAATATAAAACGATTTATCATAGGCGATAATGATTATCCATAAGGTGAGACAAGAGGAATTTAGAGTATGGTGGCTGACGTAATCAACAATTCAGTTCCCGTTACTGTTCTGACAGGCTATTTGGGAGCAGGTAAAACGACTCTACTCAATCACATCCTCACCTACGAACACGGCAAAAAAGTTGCTGTGATTGTCAATGAATTTGGGGAAGTGGGTATTGATAATCAATTGATTATCGATGCAGATGAAGAAATATTTGAAATGAATAATGGCTGTATCTGTTGTACAGTGCGCGGCGATTTAATTCGCATCATTGGCAATTTGATGAAGCGGCGCGATAAATTTGACCATTTAGTAATTGAAACGACTGGATTAGCCGATCCTGCACCAGTGATTCAGACATTTTTTGTTGATGAAGACTTGCAAAGCCAACTGTCTCTAGATGCGGTGGTGACAGTCGTAGATGCCAAGCACATCTGGCAGCACTGGGATGCAGACGAAGCACAAGAACAGATTGCCTTTGCCGATGTAATTTTACTTAATAAAACTGATTTGGTAGCGCCAGAAGAGTTGGATGAATTAGAAAAACGGATTCGGGCGATGAATGCGATCGCAAAAATCTACCGTACCCAAAATTCTGAACTCGGAATGGATGCTTTATTAGGTGTAAAAGCCTTTGATTTAGATCGTGCATTAGAAATTGATCCAGATTTCTTAGGCGAAGATGCCCACGTACACGATGAAAGCGTCTTTTCTGTAGCTTTAGTAGAAGCAGGTGCAGTCGATGGAGAAAAATTAAACACTTGGCTTTCCGAGTTACTGCGTACCCAAGGGACAGATATTTTTCGGATGAAAGGCATTTTAAATATTGCTGGAGAAGATAATCGATTTGTATTCCAGGGAGTACACATGATATTCGATGGCAAACCCGATCGCCCCTGGAAACCAAGCGAAACCCCCAAAAACGAACTAGTCTTCATCGGCCGCAATCTTGACGCAGCCAAACTCAAGCAAGATTTTCTCGCTTGTCTAGCGTAAAACAAGCTGTTCTTGGGCAGAGGAGGCAGGGGTGCAGAGGAAATGCCCCATGCCCTATGCCCAAT
>NZ_JADEXF010000514.1 GCF_015207245.1 Nostoc cf. edaphicum LEGE 07299 | reverse complement strand
CTCCTAAACCTATTGAAATAGACATCCACAATCGTCAAGTACGCTTATTCTTGCCAGGATTTGACAAAAAGCAGGTCAAGCTTACCCAATATGGGCCAGAAGTCACGGTAGAAGCAGGAGATCAGCGGCGCAATATTCCCTTACCCCCGGCTCTGAGTGGCAGACCTGTTGCTGGAGCAAAGTTTCAGAATAATTATTTGATAATTTCGTTTTAATTTAGTTAGGAGTTAGGAGTGACGAGTTAGGAATAAAACAATAATTCATAACTTTTAACCCCTAACTCCTCACTCTAAAAAAAATACGCTTTATGTCAGAATCAACTCCCATTACCCCAGACCCTAACCCATCTGAGGCATTAGACTCAGTGGTAAATAATCCCAATGAGCAAGCGATGGCTCCGCCAACGCCAAGGGCGAACGCCTCTGCCGATCGCAGTGCAAAAACTAGGCAGATGTTGGGGATGAAAGGTGCAGCGTCTGGGGAAACTTCGATTTGGAAAATTCGTTTACAGCTAATGAAGCCGATTACCTGGATTCCCCTAATTTGGGGCGTAGTCTGTGGTGCGGCTTCTTCTGGTAACTATACTTGGACGCTGGAAAATGTGTTGAAGGTAGCAGCCTGTATGTTACTGGCTGGGCCATTGATGACAGGTTACACCCAAATCCTCAATGATTACTACGATCGCGAAATCGATGCCATCAATGAACCCTATCGCCCGATTCCCTCTGGGGCAATTCCCCTACCCCAGGTAATTATTCAGATTTGGGTATTACTGATTGCTGGCTATGGTTTGGCATTTGCGCTCGATGTGTGGTCTGGTCATGAATTCCCGACAATTACAGCGATCGCAATTATCGGTTCTTTCATTGCCTATATTTATTCTGCACCTCCCCTGAAACTCAAGCAAAACGGTTGGCTAGGTAGCTACGCTTTGGGTGCAAGTTATATTACCCTACCTTGGTCTACAGGACACGCTTTATTTGGTGAACTGAATTCCACAATTGTCATTTTGACAATGTTCTACAGCTTGGCTGGATTGGGTATTGCCATTGTCAATGACTTCAAGAGTGTAGAAGGCGATCGCCAGCTAGGATTAAATTCACTACCCGTAATGTTTGGCATCCCTACTGCGGCATGGATTTGTGTAGTAACGATTGATGTATTTCAAGGATTGATAGCAGCTTATCTCGTCAGTATCCATGAGAATTTGTATGCAACAATACTAATACTCTTAATCATTCCGCAAATCACCTTGCAGGATATGTATTTCTTGCGTGACCCAGTGAAGAATGATGTTAAGTACCAAGCCAGCGCCCAACCTTTTCTTGTTCTGGGAATGCTTGTCACTGGTTTAGCGCTGGGTCATTCTGGCATTTAAATTATACTTCTATAGTAAGAAGCTAGGAATTGGGAGTTAGGAGTTAATATACTTTTAACTCCTAATTTGTATCAGGAAATGCTGTGTTGGAACTGATATTTTTCTTCATTCATGCGATTCAACCTTTGTTAGTGCCGATTTGCTTTGTCGTTGCTTGGACTGTAACTATTCTCGTTGTTTTAAGTCTCTGGTCGGCGGCACGAGAAAGTGTGGCTACAGCCAAGCAAATGCATCAAATCCCTTGTACTGGTTGCCAATTTTTTACCGACGACTACCGTCTTAAATGTACTGTACGTCCATCTATTGCCAATACAGAAGAAGCGATCCATTGTTTGGACTATCAACCGAAGACGAATCCTTATCTGTATTAGTTAGGGGTAGGTAATACGATTTCTTTGTGAAACTGCGTCAAATTTTCTTAGCTTCTTCTTTCTTTGTGTCCTTCTCTGACGAGACGCTACGCGAATGCGCTCTTTGCGGTTCGTTCCTCATATAGTTTGGCGCATCTTCATACAGAATTGGTATTAAGTAAGTAGGTCGGCGTGAAAAACCAAACTATATAAAGACAAATGACTATTAACTAATCTCTAACAATATCTTCAAAACACCCCGACTCTGGGCGTGTTCAAAAGCTGCAAGCCCTTCAATGAGGGGGTAGGTGGCATGAATCAGGGGTTGCACGTCAATTTGTCCTGTGGCTAGTAGCTGGAGGGCTGGGGTAAAGGGGCCACAACGGGAGCCGATGAGGGTGATTTCATCTACTACTAAGGAAGAAGCATCTAGGCTAAGGTTGCCAGCATAAGTACTTTTCAGTACAAGCGTACCACGGGGACGGAGAGCGCGGCGGGCGATCGCAAATCCTTCTGGATTGCCAGTGCATTCTACTGAGATATCGAAATATCCATCTGTAACATCATCAGCTAGACTCGTTTTTATTCCCCGTGCTTCTAAGTTAGCCAGTTTATCTCGATGACGCCCCACAGCTACGAGTTCACAGCCAGTTAGAGCTAGTGTCTGAGCTACTAATTGCCCTAGTTTGCCATCTCCAACTACTAGCACCCGATGGTTTGGATGCAATGGCACTTGCTGCTGAATTTCCAAAGCTGCTGCTATAGGTTCAGTAAATGTTGCTACTTCTGTGGGCACATTATCAGGTACGGGATGCAGGTTCTCCACCGGTAAACAAAGATATTCACCAAAGGCTCCGTTGCGGTTGACAATACCTAAAACTGTGCGATTTTCGCAGTGAGTTGGTTGTCCACTACGACAAAACCGACAATGCCCACACACAGCATTGATTTCTCCAACTACGCGTTGGTTAACTAAGTGTTCTGGCCCTTGTTCGACAATACCGGCAAATTCATGCCCTAAAATACCAGTATAGGGATAGTAGCCTCTAAGTAGTTCCAGATCGGTGTTACAGATGCCTGCACGCAAGACGCGTACTAAGGCTTCTCCCTGTGGCGGCTCAGGAACGGGAATATCTGTACGTAATTGCAACTGCTTATTTTCAAGCCAAAGTCCTTTCATTTCTCTTTACGTCCTTTGCCTAATTATGTTGTCAATACCACTTTGAAAAATGTTTACAAATATAGGGGCATACATCCGTAACCCCATACCCACACCTATGTCTCTGTAGAAGGTATTTCTTTAATTTTGGTTACATCAACTTTGCTTAACCAAGTAACTAAGTCTTCTGAGCCAAGTGCAATCTCACTTCCCAAGGTTTTGATATAGAGAAGTCCGTCACTGATAATTAAATCTCTAATTGGATACCATGAATCTCGTGTTCTAATCAGAAGTTCCAACGGAATCCCTGGTCTTGAACTATGCTTGCAATATTTCCACCAGGCTCGCCAGAGAATGACACATTTAGTACAATTCATCTGATAGCCTTTGGGAACTTCGCAGTATTGATACTGATAGAAACCCCGACTATCTACTTCTCCTTTGAGAATATAACTATATTCTGCTAATGCCTGATTTATCAATTCCCACTGGGTTGATTTTGGAGAAATCGAGAATTCAGATAGGGTATTAGATAGTTGAGCAGTGGCAATTACACCTTCAGATTTTGCTGTCAGTTGGTTGATTTTATACACTGTTTGCGCTGTCAAAACAGGATTTGACAACAAAACGTCTTTTTTCTGAATAGAGTTTTGTACAAACTCTCGAATTAAATCTAGATTAGACAACATAAAATTTTTTATACTAATTAACCAGTGTAATGAAAGCCACAACACTACTTAAATTAATAACTACACTGGTCTTGCGCTTAAATCAGGAATCTTACCAGCTTTATTTATACTCAATTCTTTGTTTGACTAGGGTTTTGTTAAGTTTAATGTCAGCTATGCAATACTCCGATAGTCCGATTGACAAAAGCGCTATTTTAAGGTATATATCTGCAAATTAAATTTTTATGCCTTCGAGAAAAGGTTGAAATACCGAAACTAATTCGGGACGACTAACCACAAGGGTGGGAAAAGAGCGATCGCTATAATCTTCTCCCGATGACAATGGAAACGGCTCTGACTTCAGCGAAGCCCAGACTCCACCAGCAGCTTGGACAATTACCCAAGCCCCGGCTAAGTCCCAAACTTTTGGTGTCGCCTCAATACCGCCGAGAGTAGCCCCAGTGGCAACTGTCAAAAAGTTATAGCTAGCTACACCCAACATCCGAATTTTGCAAGGAAAGCCGTTTTTGATAGCTGCGGTACTGCGCGAACAGAGGTTAAAAAAGTGATTGTTGCTGGGACTATCTATACTAGTG
>NZ_JADEXF010000513.1 GCF_015207245.1 Nostoc cf. edaphicum LEGE 07299 | reverse complement strand
TTTTAACCGAGCCATATCACGCAACGGTGGTGCGCCGAACAAGCGACTGTATTCACGGCTGAACTGTGAGGGGCTTTCATAACCCACATAATGACTAGCTGTCGCCGCATCCATACCTTGCCCCAGCATCAGACGACGGGCTTGTTGAAGCCTAAGTTGTTTTTGATATTGCAAAGGACTCATGGTGGTGACTGACTTGAAGTGATGATGAAGAGACGAGGGACTCATGTGCGCTTCACGAGCGATCGTATCAATCCGAAATGGTTTTTCGTAGTTCCATTTCAGCCAGTTGATCGCTCTGCTAATTGCTTGGAGTTGTTTATCGACTAAAGCAATCTGTCGCAATCTAGCACTGTGTTCGCCAGATAACAAACGGTAGAGAATTTCTCGGACAATCAAAGGTGCAAGGATGGCAATATCTTGAGGCGTTTCCAACAATCGTACAAGTCGGATTGCGGCATCAAGCAGTTGCGGGCTAACAGGATTAATAGACAAGCCCGGTTCCGCTGGTTCGTTCGCTGGAGCGTTTAGTTTTGCCTCCATCATCAGTGTGCTGAGTTCTCCCATATCTAAATCGAGCCGAAGACACAGATACGGAACGCTTGGCGTTGCTTCAATCACTTGACCAACAACGGGCAGATCGATGGATACCACCAAATATTGGTCTTGACCATAAACATACAGATTGTCTGCCAACATTACCTGTTTCTTGCCCTGAGCGACGATGCATAGGGCAGGCTCATGCAGGGCATGGAGAGGCGCAGTAGGTTGTAAAGAACGGATCAGGAATAACCGCTCGATCGCTGTGGGATGCATACCATCTCCATTACTGTTCTGTGCAATCAGAGCGGCTAGCTCGGACTGCTGCTTTCTAACAGTCTGTTCCATAATGTCGTTTGAAATCCTTATGAAACTAACATTCAGGGCAGCCGCAATCTCTTCAGCCGCTTAGGTCAGCTTATCTTTTTATGATAAACAATAAAAGAAAATGCAGGATTAGGCAAGAATTTCGCAGGTTCAGATTACCGCATCAAGCTTTGATTCTCTTAGATTAAGAGTGTGCTAGAGAATACAACAACTTGGAGATACGATTTTATGACTACCAACCAACAGAAAGTAGTACTAATTACAGGCGCAAGTAGCGGTATCGGTGAGGCGACAGCACGTCTACTTGCTCGTAAGGGCATCCACGTCATCTTGGGCGCACGACGCACGGAGCGCCTAGAAACCCTCGTGGCTACAATCCGCTCTGAGGGAGGCTCGGCGGAGTATCAGACCCTTGATGTTACTCATCGCGCCGACTTCCAAGCCTTTGTAGAATTTGCTTTGAGCAAATTTGGCCGCATTGATGTCATCGTCAACAATGCAGGCGTTATGCCGCTCTCGAAACTAGAAGTGCTGAAGGTTGATGAATGGGACTGGATGATTGACGTGAACATCCGTGGCGTACTCAATGGCATCGCTGCTGGGCTACCACTGATGAAAGGCCAGGGATTTGGCCAGTTCGTCAACCTGTCCTCCATCGGCGGACACGCTGTCTGGCCAACCTGCGCCGTTTACTCAGCCACTAAGTTTGCGGTATTGGCAATTTCGGAGGGGCTGCGTCAGGAAAATACTGACATTCGCGTTACAGTTATTTCGCCAGGCGTAACGGAGTCAGAACTGGCCGATAGCATTACTGACCCCGAAGCTGGCAAATTTATACAGGAATTACGTAAGATTGCGCTTCCGGCTGAAGCGATCGCCAGAGCGATCGCCTTTGCAATCGAGCAACCGGATGACGTTGATGTGAATGAGATGATCGTGCGTCCTACAGCCAGCGTATAGTTACGCAAAGATGCGGAGAATTTTCAACCTAAGCTAGCAGTAAAATAACTGAGAACCGCTATATGACTACCCAAAATAAAATTCAACCTCGCCAACTTGGTTCTAATGGTCTAAATATTTTCCCCTTGGCTCTCGGATGTATGGGTATGTCCGGTATGTACGGCGCAGCAGACGAAAACGAAAGCATTGCAACTATCCAAGCAGCTCTCGATGGCGGGATTACATTACTGGATACTGGCGATTTCTATGGCAGCGGACACAATGAGATACTAATTGGTCGAGCAATCAAGGATCGTCGAGACAAAGCACTGGTTTCGGTGAAATTCGGCGCTTTACGTACTCCCGATGGCGGATGGATTGGTATAGATTCGCGTCCCGCTTCGGTGAAAAACTTTGTCGCTTATAGTCTGACGCGATTGGGAGTAGACCACATTGACATCTACCGCCCGGCTCGATTAGACCCGCAAGTTCCCATTGAAGACACTATCGGCGCGATCGCCGAGCTTGTCACGGCTGGCTACGTCCGACATATCGGGCTATCGGAAATGGGAGCGGGCACTATCCGCCGCGCCCACGCCATTCACCCCATCAGTGACCTACAAATCGAGTACTCCCTGATTAGCCGTAGTCCTGAGAGCGAGATTTTTCCTGTACTGGAAGAACTTGGTATTGGCGTGACTGCCTATGGTGTGCTATCACGAGGACTCTTAAGTGGCTCCACTCCAGCCACACAGGGAGACTTCCGTGCCTACTTACCACGCTTCAGTAAAGAAAACCTTGCTCAGAATCAACGCCCGATCGAAGAACTAAAGCAAATTGCTGCCGAAAAAGGAGTTCTTCCTTCGCAGTTGGCTATTGCTTGGGTACTTGCAAAAGGCAGAAACATTGTGCCAGTCATCGGCGCACGCAAGCGCACCCAACTTTCCGAATCCTTGGCGGCTCTGGATGTGAACCTATCCCCGGAAGACTTAACCCGCATTGAAGCAGCAATTCCCGCATCTGCGATCGCAGGCACTCGTTATGATGAACATCAAATGCAAATGTTGGACAGCGAACGCTAATGCAATTAACAGCGTAAGCAAACTACTAGAGGGTTTGTAGTAAGCAGTTTAGTGTTTAGAAAATAAGGACTAAAGCCCTTACTACGAGCTTGTACTTATTTTTCAGCTAGAATTGCGTAAACTTCCCGTTTAACTTGCTCTAAAAGCTCGCGCACCCGATTTATCCGCTCCATATTGCCACTACGAGCAACCTGCACCACCGCAGCAGCTAACTCTGTGGCGGCATTTCGCAACTCAATAAACTCTTGGGGCTTACCTGTAACAAAACTTTTGAAGGTATCCCAAGGAGTGTCTGAAGGTTCTTGTTGGGCACGTTCTGCCAATAATTGTTTACCCTCATCCGTAATCGTATAAATCCGCTTGCCTCCTTCCTGTGCGCTCTTGAGATAACCACCTTCTTCCAGCAATTGGAGTGTTGGATACACTGAGCCAGGACTGAGGCGACGGAAACCACCATAGCGAGTTTCCATCTCTTTAATCAGGTCGTAACCATGACTAGGATGCTCAGATAACAATTCCAGCAGAATGAACTTGATGTCACCCCGACGAGTCCGGTATTCATCTCCCCAACCACGACCAAACATTTCATTATCAAAGCGTTTGTCATGATGGTTGCCATGTCCAAACCAAGACCTGACAAGCAATGAATCCTCTTCGCTAACTCCCGCCCATGCAGGTGCGCCAAAACGTGACCGAAAATGTCTAAACATAAGTAAATTTCAAATCAACTTTCTCTACTATACGATATATCGCGATATATTCCGATATATCGGAATAGAATTTTGATGAAGATTTGTAACGAAAGCAACTTTGACTAGCCAAGAGTCTGCACTTATTCGAAAAAAGACTCTACCGTTGCAAAAATGCTTAATCTACGGCGTTTAATCGTAGGTTAAGCATTTTTACTTGATTTTGAAGTGATAGGTGTAACAAAGAGTTCACCCCACAGATAAAACCCTGTATCTTTACATAGTTTGATTTTTTCGTGCCAAGTTACTTAATAAGCTAACGCGCCTACATATTGCACTATTTTCCGTGTAGACCGTCATTAGTCATTTTTGTTTACCAAGGACAAATGACAAAGGACAACCTCACCAGTTGATGTGCAATCTTATTTGCGTAACAGCTTACATCTTGTATTTCTAGATAAAATATGTAGAAATACGAGATTTTTTAGTTAATATCTTCTTGAGATCGGTGCTAATTACAGATGTGAATATAAGAATTTATTGCTAGTTAAAATTATTAAAACTAATTTTGTAAAT
>NZ_JADEXF010000512.1 GCF_015207245.1 Nostoc cf. edaphicum LEGE 07299 | reverse complement strand
ATGTAAAGTTGACTTGCCAAATGAAACCCCACTTAGGAATGAGGGTTTAAAAGCCTTAATGTATAGTATTTCACAAAAAAACAACACTAAAATAGTGTAGGATTCGTTCAAATTTCCGGTAATTATATCGGGATAGTAGGCTTAAAAATCCTGCATTAAAAACCCCATTGACTCTTTAAAAGGATAAGACTAATGTGATGAGTAGTCCTTCCGGGGACACTATTTTATCCATCAAAAAATCAGGAGGTATTTCCGATGATGATGATGATGATGACTGAAACCATGACTCCAGAAATGCAAACTTGCATGGATGTTTGTATGGACTGTCATAAAATGTGCATGGAAACCATGACTCATTGCATGAGTAAAGGTGGTCAGCACATGGATAAGAACATGATGAGCATGATGCGCGATTGCTCTGAAATGTGCATGATGTGCATGAATATGATGATGAGCGGTTCTGAGTTCATGGAACGCACTTGTATGCTTTGTGCGGAAATGTGCGATCGCACTGCAATGGCGTGTGAAATGATGAGCGATGATGCGAAAATGATGCAATGTGCTGCTGCTTGCCGCAAGTGTGCAGAGTCTTGTAGAAGTATGCAGATGATGCCCGCATAATTCCCCTAACTAGCAGAAGTTTCTCTGCAACCTAATATTCAAGCGCTCAGGCTCAAAGAGTCTGGGCGCTTGAAGTAATTTAATCATTTTTGTTAGCTGAACTCCTGTGTCAACCTTGTATACACTTTCCTCAGCATCCACTCTTTGACTACTTCACCAAAATCTTTAAAATCTATGATTTTGGTAAAAATATCTTGCTTTAAATCCATTCGCTCAATCAGCTTTGTCAGAAATACATCCTCAAAGCCATATTTAAAGTTTTGAATTGAGTTACTTTTGGCTTGTTGTGATAATGTCTTATCCTGAACTAGTGCTTCTTCAATTTGGCTGAAAAAATATTTGTCTGCTTCAGTAAAATCAGTTCTAAATCTTTTGTTGAGAATATCGATAATCTCTGAAAGTTTAGCCTGTTCTTCTTTATCTCTTGGTATGCCAGCTTCGGTTATAGGTTGTAGAGATAACTCTGTATTTTTTTCTAAGATTATCTGACCTTCTCGGATTTTTTGTAGTCGATAATATTCTAGTGCAACTTCGTCAATAAGTTTAAAAGCTTCACTTTGGCTAAGTTTTGGTAATTTGGTTTGCAGAAGACGAGCAAAAGCATAAAATTTTTCTAGTTCTCCATCTGCAAATGGCATAATCTGTGCTAAGAATGCATATAACCGGATAAACGCGGTTAGACTATTTTTAAACTCATCTTGCTGTTCTTCACTTAAACCTTTAAAACAGTCTACAGCAGGATCAATAAAGGAATGCAGTCTACTTTGATCTTGATTATTTACCTTTTCCTGAGACTTAAAAAATATTTTGGCAAAAGCATCTACCTCACTAGGCCAGATAACCTGGTAGCTATCTAACCTATTTTTTAAATCATACAGTCTGTTAGGATCTGTTGTTGCTATTAGTGTTGTTTGTTCGTAATAAGGCTGGAAAGCATCAATAATTTCCTGCTCATCATTAGCAAAATCTAAAACAAAAGTGTCTTCCTTACCGGGACAAGTACGATTCAAGCGAGAGAGGGTTTGTACAGCTTTGACACCAGAAAGTTTTTTATCTACATACATGGTGTGCAATAATGGCTGATCGAAACCAGTTTGATACTTGTCTGCTACAATCAGGAGTTGATATTCAACCGTTTCAAATTTTTCGGGTAATTCTTTTTCACCAAAGCCGTTGATATCAGATTCAGTGTACTCGATATAAGTTTCTCTATCGGTAAAAGCAGTAAAGGCTACTAATGCTTTGATGTCTGCATAACCTTGTTTCTGTAAATAGTTGTCGAATTCTTCTTTATAGCGGATTACATGGGGTCGAGAAGCTGTAACCACCATTGCTTTAGCTTTACCGCCAATTTTATGCATCACGCATTGGCGAAAATGCTCGATAATAACTTGAGTTTTTTGGGCTAGGTTGTGTGGATGGAGTGATAAAAATTTAGCGATCGCTCGACTCGTTTTCTTTTTAGAAATGTTAGGATCGTCTGCGATCGCCTTACTGATTTTGAAGAAAGTTCTGTAGGTTGTGTAATTTTGCAACACATCCATAATAAAACCTTCTTCAATTGCCTGCCGCATGGAATACAGATGAAAAGGTTCTGTTTGCCCTTGGGAGTTCATGTGGCCAAAGTCTTCTAAGGTTTTTGGCTTGGGTGTGGCTGTGAAGGCAAAAAAGCTCAAATTTGGTTGTTTACCACGGGCACGCATGGACTTGCGGATGTTATCTTCAATATCATCTTCCTCATCAACCATGCTTTCTTGCTTGGCTGAAAGACTTAAATCGTTGATAGAAAGCACTTCTTTCATTTTCTTGGACGCTTCGCCACTTTGAGAACTGTGGGCTTCGTCCACAATTAGGGCGTAATTACGTTTAGGTAGTTCGCCAATCTTGTTTTTTTCTAAGATTTCCCGAATCTTATCTAAGACAAAAGGAAATTTCTGTAAGGTAGTAATGATGATGTTAGTGCCAGAAACCAACGCTTCAGCTAGTTGTGCAGAGTTTTTATCAATTTTTTGCACGACTCCTTGCTTATGCTCAAACTGGTAAATCGTGTTTTGAAGTTGCTGGTCTAGTACCTTTCTATCAGTGATGACGATGACTAAATCGAAAACTCGTTCATCTTGGTCATTATATAAGCTAGCAAGTTGATATGCTAACCAGGCAATAGAATTACTTTTGCCACTACCAGCAGAATGCTGAATTAGGTAATCTTGTCCTGTCCCCTTCACTTTGGCATCTGCGGTTAGCTTGCGAACTACATCCAATTGGTGAAACCGAGGAAAGATGAGGCTTTCTTTTTTGGCAGATTTGTGGTTTAGTTTAATGTTTTCTTGCTCTAGGTGCAAAAAACGAGATATGATATCCAACCAACTGTCTTTTGCCCAGATATCATCCCAAAGGTAAGCGGTTTTGTAACCCTTTGGGTTGGGTGGGTTGCCTGCACCTTTGTTATAGCCTTTGTTGAAGGGTAGAAAACGGGTGTTACTGCCATCAATGCGCGTAGTCATCCAGATTTCATCGGGGTCTACGGCAAAATGCACCAAAGAACGCCGCTTGAATTGAAATAACAAATCTCGGTTATCCCGGTCTTGAATATACTGGCGCTTGGCTTTTTCTACATTTTGTCCAGTAAACTGGTTTTTTAGTTCTACTGTGGCGACTGGTAAGCCATTAATACTTAGCAGCAAATCTAGGGAGTTTTCATGATTAGCACTGTAATGCACCTGACGAGTCACAGTCAGGATGTTTTGCTCGTAAAGTGCTAAAGTATCGGGGTTTAGACTGCTGGCAGGTTTGAAGAATGCCAATTTGAAGCGTACACCGTAGTCAATGATGCCATAGCGCAGCACGTCTAACATCCCGCGATTTTCCAATTCTTGGCACAGCCGTTGGATGAACTTAGATTCAACTTCAGCACCATGAATGTCTGTCAGGTTTTGCCATGCTTCTGGCTGAGAAGTCTGAATAAACCGGAAAATAGTGGTTTTATCGAATGCTAACTCCTGGCTAAAGTTGACAGCATCGCCTAATTGATAGCCACCATCGTGAATTAGGGAGTCAACTATCGCAGTTTCAAAAGCGTGTTCTGTTATTTGGCTGGTCATTGTATCGAAGTCCTTTTGTAGTTGGCTTTGAGAAGGGTTGCCCTCATCCCCTAACCCCTTCTCCCAAATGTGGGAGAAGGGGAACTGGAAAATTTACTCCCCTCTCCCGGAATCGGGAGAGGGGCTGGGGGTGAGGGCTAATGCAGCCTGAAGAATCAGATATAAAACTTTTTCTAACTGTTGCATAACCTCTTCATTGTGGAAACGCAAAACTTTATAATCGTAAGTTTCTAAATATTTTGTTCTGTCTGCATCATAGTCTGTCTGATTATCATGGATTGCTCCATCTAACTCAATGACTAGTTTGCAAACTGGACAGTAAAAGTCAAGAATAAAACGTCCAACTGGATGCTGACGGCGGAACTTGAAGCCACCTAGTTTACCTGCTCTTAAAGCTTGCCATAGTTGCTTTTCAGCTGGCGTGAGTTTTTTC
>NZ_JADEXF010000511.1 GCF_015207245.1 Nostoc cf. edaphicum LEGE 07299 | reverse complement strand
CCCTAACACAGGGCCAAGAATCCAAGCAGTCAGGTTAACACCAGTCATCGGTTTTAGGTACTATCTATCTGTAAAGAAAGAAAAAACTTAGGCGCAGGCAAGTTGCGCTTTGCGTAGACATAGCTACAAAATTTTAAGCTTTGTAAAGCACTCCGATCATCATTTTAACTAAATGCTGTCACTTCTTTCTGAAATAGAAAAGCGAACTCCCCCACGTGGTTAACTCAATAACTGGTGAAAGAAGTTACCAAGTTTGGCAGTTCAGAGTTAGAGGCTTCTCAAGAAAGTAATACACTATTAAAATTAGGATGAACTGTGTAAAAAAAGGTTGAGAAGTATGACGCCTTCTTTAGCAAATTTTCTTTGGAGTCTACTATGGGGTACAGCAATTGTTGTAATACCCGTTACAGTTGGTCTAATTTTCATTAGCCAAAAAGATAAAATACAGCGTTCATAATGCTTATGAGAGTTAAATTAGCTCTCGTAATCGATTGTCTGTCAGCTATCTACTTAATTGCACTAAAAGCAGCATAAACTGCGACTGGCGGCAGTTGTAGATGACAGACATAGGTGTTTTTACTTTTCGGTGAATAGCTTCAGAGCTTCTTTGCCAGAGGCTTTGAAGCTTCAATATATCGTGCCTAATTACAGTAGTGATTTTAATTGTGACTCGCTAACATAGATTTGATATTGGGAAAACAGCAATGATAAATTTTGGGCTGAACTCAGCCAGTTTTCTGGCTCAGGTAAATTTTGGGGCAAACTCAGCCAGTATTCTAGGAATTTTCCTGGCTGTGGCTGGGGCAGCACTGTATTTTCTCCGCACTGTGCGCCCAGAATTGTCACGAGATCAAGATATCTTTTTTGCGGCAGTCGGCTTGCTTTGCGGCTTCATTCTCGTCTTTCAAGGATGGCGACTTGACCCGATTTTACAATTTGGTCAATTGCTTTTAGTTGGCACAACTGTGTTTTTTGCAGTTGAAAGTATTCGTTTGCGGAGTATAGCTACCCAGCAAGCAAAGCGCAACACTCCGATTGTGGATGAAGATCGACCAGTTAGCGATCGCTATTCGTACAATGATCGCAGAAATTATCAAGCTGAAATGGATGCAGATTTAGAGCCACTGCCTTATGAAGACGAGGAGGAACGCCCAGTGCGTGCCCGGATTCGGGGTAGCAGGGATGAGATTTCCACTCGTGATAACTACTACCAGGAGCAACCCCCCCGTCGTACAGAACGCCGCAATAGCAGCAGTAGTGAAAGACAGGCTCCATCTGATAGAACGCGTCGCCGGACTTCTGGGCGTCCTGTAAATCGCCCTTCTGAAAGCTTTGAAGAAGAGAACTGGGGTTCTTCATCTAGGCAAGTTGATGATTGGGAAAATTCGGGTGGGGAAGTCAGAAAACCTTCTCGCCGTAGTAATAACGGGCCCCAGCGTCCCGAAAGTCGTGAAGATGATGTTTCTTCCAGACCGAGAAGGCGTCGTCCACCCAATGACTCAACTCCTCGAAGACCGCGCGAAGATGATGATGCGATCCCAACTGATTATGTACCATACAGCCCAATGGAAAAACCAAATGAGGGGCTAGATAATTTGACCGATTTTGATGACGATGTTTAAAACAGTTGGCGTGCAAGTAGGTTTAAAGGCGACGGAAAACAGTTGAGGTGGAAAAATTTACGCCTACATTTTGGCTCCAAAGACCAATTCATTGGAGCCTGGTTTTTGGTTTAACAAGTTTGCTTGTATCTTGTGGTACTAACGATATTCCTATAGGGCCTACTTCTCTTAACAGTCGCTACACCGAGGAGCAACCTGCTTTGAGTGGAAATGGGCGCTTTTTAGCGTTTGTATCTAATCGGAATGGTAATCAGCAGCTACTAGTGTACGATTTGGAGAGGCAACTGTTTATTAGCACTCCGGGGATAAACCGACAGGAGACAATTGCCGAAAGTCCTAGTTTGAGCTACACCGGACGTTATATTTCTTATCTTACTAGTGACCAGGGAAGACCAGTGGTAGCGCTTTATGATCGCGCTACGCAACAGTCGCAAATTGTTACGCCAATTTATCGTGGCTGGGTCAGAAAACCAAATATTAGTCCAGATGGACGTTATGTTGTATTTGAAACCGCCACTCGTGGTCAGTGGGATATTGAAGTTCTAGACCGAGGGCCAAATATTGAGTTAGATATTCCCAACGGTGCAACTGTGGGTTCACCTCCGTAGGGGAGAAAGTTAGGAGTTAGGAGTTAGGAGTTGTGAGACTATTAACTAATTACTAATGACTAAATTATATGAAACGTGTTTTTTTTATACCTGTATTTTTCTGTTTAAGTTTATTGACTGGGTGTTTTGGCTACCCTCGTCTTTTAAGTTATCCCTTTGATCCAGGGGGTCGAAGTTTCAATAGTTTAGCGTCGGAATTAAACCCCCAAATTTCTGGGAGATACATTGTTTTTATTACTGACCGACGCGGTAGCCAAGATGTTTATATGTTTGATACGGTAACTCGTAATTTGGTTGATTTGCCAGGTTTAAACTCCTTTGATGCGATCGCAAATCATCCTAGCGTTTCACAAGATGGTCGTTATATTGTATTTGCTGCTAGCCGTCAGGGGCGATCGGCTATTTTTCTCTACGACAGAGAAACACGCCAATCGCGGAATTTGATCAACAACCTGCAAGCAGAAGTCCGCAACCCTACAATTAGCGCTGATGGTAGCAGAATCGCTTTTGAGTCTAGTAATAATGGTCAGTGGGATGTTTTAGTATATGACCGTTACGGACAACCGTTGAATATACCTCAAGAACCGCGTTGAAACAAAAGTTAGAAGTTAGGAGTTAGGAATTTTAACTCCTAACTCCTCACCTCTAACTTTTGTTTTCTAGTTGTTGCACAGATTCAATGAGCGATCGCACTTGTTCCGTACCCTCAGAAGATTCAAATGATAGGGGAAACTTACCCCGAAGGATCATCCGCAAACCGAGGGGTGCAAGACTGAGTAATCCTTTTAAATCCTGAAAGTAGTTACCAACTACTTGTAAACCAAATTGACGTTCATCAATCCAACCACCTTCTTTAACCAAATCTATCAATACTTTCCGGTGACGAATTGAACGACTATCACTGGCTTGTTTTTGGGTGAGAATTTCTTGTTTAACTTTGGTGATTTGTTCTAATGGTGCAACTTCCATTGGACAAACAGAATCGCAGTACAAACAACGGGTACAACCCCACACGCCTTTAGTACCTTCGTTGTAGCTTGCTAAACGATTTTCGGTATCGCTATCGCGGGAGTCTGCTACCATCCGGTAAGCTTTGGCGAGGGCATGAGGCCCCACAAAGTCGGGATTAACTTCACGAGCGTTGCATTCAGAGTAACAAGCACCGCACATAATACAGTTACCAGTTTGATCGAGGCGCGATCGCTCTTGTGGTGTTTGCAAAAACTCTCTTTCTGGTACTTGTCGTGCTGCCGTACTCACATAGGGGGCAACTGCCTCTAGATTATTCCAAAAGCTGCTCATATCTACAACTAAATCTTTAATCACGGGCATATTGCCGAGAGGTGCGATCGTGATTTCACCAATAGCATTTACTTTACTTGGGGATGATGGTATTTGTTGTAATCTGGCAAGTTCACTGCCAATATTTTCTTTACAAGCTAAAGCCGAACGCCCATTAATTCGCATAGCACAGCTACCACAAATAGTATTGCGGCAATTTTTGCGAAACGCCAAAGTTCCATCTTGCTCCCACTTAATATGATTGAGGCAATCCAAGATTGTATTACCTGCTTCGGCTTCCACAAGGTAGGTTTGCACGACAGGGGAGGAATTTTGTTGCTGTCGAATGACCTTAAAAATAACTTCCATAACTACTAACCAAAATTTTAAGATTACTCCACCAGCCTCAACAATCATGAGCCAAAGCAGGTAGTTGCGAAAAGTGAGTTATACTTTTTCGCTCCTAATTCAAACCCTGGTGTTAACAGGCTGACGATTAAAGGGTGACTGATTCTAGTTTAAGGATAACCATTAAAATTTTACTTGTAGTAGCGTTGTAGGCAAGACTTTTATCAAATTCTGAGTTAAAACGCCAAAAATGTAATCACAGCTTTGGATTTAATTGACCTGTTTGTAAATGTAAAGGAAAGAGAG
>NZ_JADEXF010000510.1 GCF_015207245.1 Nostoc cf. edaphicum LEGE 07299 | reverse complement strand
AGCGTATACTGACTTATCTGTGCGTTGAAAATTCTTATTTCTTCTAATTCACTAAATTAATCCATAGAAAAATTGTGAGGTTATCGATGCGTCGCATGAATTTTTGGGTATTTTTGCCAATTACCTTGGTATTGGGCTGCTCAAATCAACTGCTTCAATCTAATCCGTCTGTAGCCAACTCCAACCCAGCAGTAGTTAAACAAAGTAGTCCAACTTTATTAGCAAAGGCTAGTTACCTTTCACCCTTGGAACAACAGGTAATTGTTGAAACAAATAAGGTAAGAACAAATCCTAAAGCATACCTCCCAATTCTGGAAAACTATAGAAAGCGCTTTGAGGGGAACCGAGTCAAAATTTCTAACAATACTTATCTACGAACTCAAGAAGGAGTTAAGGCAGTTGATGAAGCGATCGCATTTCTCAAATCAGCACGTCCTGTAGGAGCCTTGAGTGCATCTAAAGGTATGTCTTTAGGAGCAAAAGATCACGTAAAAGACCAAGACCCAAAAGGTGCTATAGGTCATAATGGTAGCGATGGTAGCAACCCTTTTACTCGCATCAACCGCTATGGTAAATGGCAAACAACCGCAGGTGAAAATATCAGTTATGGACCAAACAGCGCTCAAGATATCGTTATGCAATTAATTATTGATGATGGTGTGAGCGATCGCGGCCATCGAAAAAACATTTTTAACGGTGCTTTTAAAGTCTCTGGTGTTGCTTATGGAACTCACAAATCATATAGAACAATCTGCGTGATTAATTACGCTGGCGGATATAGGGAAAAATAATTTGCGATCGGCAATAGAGAGGATTCTACCTGGTGATTAGAAATCGCGGTTACACAAACCAAGTTCACCTGCCAAAGAATTTGAAACCCGCTTAGGCGGGTTTTGTCTGTGTAGACGCGGTTTCTAACTGCCCATTTAGCTATTCCTCGGCAAACCAAGCACCATGAAACCCGTAAGGCACTCGTTGGGGAATTATCACCCGCGCTACAGGTTTAGCCATCACATCTTGAGCATTCATCACTACTAATTCTGAAGTGTTTGAATTCTCATCGTGGACGAAAGTCATCAGCCAACCATCATCCTCAGCCGTTGCACCAGGACGCGGCGCAAACACAGTTTCACCGCCATAGCGCCCCTGCCCAAATTCATGTATTTGGGATTTTCCATTGCTGAAGTCGTATTTGATGATACCTTCAAATAAAGGTACGGGACTATTTGCCGCTTTGTTAGTGTAGCCATATCGGTTTTGTCGCCCCAATCGGTTTTCGTTGACGCGGGGAAATTCCGAGGCGACATCATCCAACATCTCTTCACGCACTGAACCAGTGTTGAGGTTAAATCGCCAGCGATACAAACGGGGAATATTTGCATCTGGGTCGAGTTGCGAATCATCAGAACTCAAAACAGTTGTAGAACTCATGCGACAGGCAATCAGCACTACTTCGTCTCCATCTTCGTAGGCGTTGAGGGTATGGAAGACATAGCAAGCAGGACTTTCAAACCAGCGGATATTACTGTTGTCACCGTGACGTGGTAAAATCCCGAAACGACTAGAGCGATCGCACTCAAACATCATTAAAGGTTCTCCCCGTTGCGATCGCTCTGGGCTAAAAGTCAGTGGCAAATCCATGAAAATTGTGTAGTTTTCAGTGATGGCAAAATCGTGCATCATCACGCCTATTGGCAGTTCAATTGGCACTGTCCGCAACAGTTCGCCTTGTGCTGAGACCACACTATATTTCAGATACGGTGGCGCAAACAGAGAATAGCCAAAGAAGATCATTTCCCCTGTAACAGGGTCTACCTTGGGATGGGCTGTGAAGGAAGAAACCAGCTTGCCATTGTAGGTGTACTCGCCAATGGTTTCTAATTCAGGCAGTTTAATGGCATGAGGTTTACCTCCCTCGTTCAGCGCCAACATCTGACCAGCGTGCCACACTAAAGCAGTATTGGCAGTATTTTTGTAGCGACCGTGGGGGTTATCCATCTGTGGTGGTTCTAACAACCCAGTCCAGATAGCTTTACCCGCTTCTCGTTCTTTTTTCCATCCGGCTGTCTGGACGTAGCGGTTACGATAAGTGGCTATGCCGTTGCTAATTTGCACACCATGCAACATCCCATCCCCATCAAACCAATGATATTGACCGATAGGCGTCCATTGAGGGTTAGGGCCATTCCGCACAAATATCCCTGATAGATCAAGGGGTAATTCACCGATGACTGGCAATTTTTCGGTGGTGATTTCTTCATGGACTGGAGCAAAATTGCCATCGAGATAGGGATTGACTGCTATTGTTACCATTGTCTTGATTTCAGCGTACATTCGTACTATACATTCTGGTTTGTTATCATGCCCACATGGAAATTTTGAGAGCGTTGTAGAATTTTTGCAAGTCCCTAAATTGATTTGCTTCAATCGATAACGAAAGAGAATCAATCCTCAGCTTTTGTTGAATATACAGCAGTGCTACCATTCAATGACGCAGCTTCTGCTGATATTTCTTGATGCCGATTTGGTTTGATAAATCGCTCTGTTAGCGTTTTAATCACAATATACAAAATCGGGACGACAAACAAACTCAAGAAAGTAGCGATTAACATTCCACCAAAAACTGCTGTTCCCAAAGATTGCCGACTTCCTGCACCAGCACCTGTAGCAATAGCTAACGGAAAAATCCCCAACAGTGTAGAAAAGGCAGTCATCAAAATTGGACGCAACCGCTCTTGTGAAGCTTCAATTACTGCTTTGGTAATCGAAAGCCCTTGGTCTCGCAATTGGTTAGCAAATTCCACAATCAAAATTGCGTTTTTACTAGCTAAACCGATCAACATTACTAGACCAATTTGACAGTAAACATCATTCGCAAAACCCCGCATTGATTGAGCTATAAGCGCTCCAAAGATAGCTAAAGGAACTGATAACAGAATGATAAAGGGGTCAACGTAGTTCTCGTATTGAGCGGCTAGTACCAAAAACACAAAGATTATTCCTAATCCAAAAATCAGGGGTGCTAAACCACCAGAATCTATTTCTTCTAATGCAGTTCCTGACCATTCATAACCATAACCTGCTGGTAAAACTTCTTTAGCAACTTGTTCCATTGCCTTAATTGCGTCTCCAGAACTAGAGCCAGGAGCGGCGGCACCATTAATTTCAATTGAGCGGAATAGATTGTAGTGATTTATTGTTTGCGCTCCCACAGTCGAAGTAACTGTGACTAAGTTACTCAAAGGAATCATTTGATTCTTTTGAGAACGAACATATAGTTTACCAATATCTTTTGGGTTGGAACGAAACTGTTGATCTGCTTGGATATACACCCGATAATTGCGCTGCTGGAGATTAAAATCATTGACATATTGAGATCCCAAAGCAGTTTGTAATGTACTGAAGACATCATCTATGGAAACTTGCAATGATTTAGCTTTATTGCGGTTCACTTCCACAAGCAATTGTGGTGTATCTGCGGCAAAGGTACTAAATACAGCTTGTAATCCTGGTGTTTGATTAGCTTTACCCAGCAACTGACCCATCGACTGGACTAGATTTTCTAAGCCACTGTTACCTCTGCGGTCTTGCAGTTGAAAGACGAAGCCGCCAAAGTTGCCTAAACCCTGAATTGGTGGCGGATTTACAGGAAAAACCCTGGCTTCTGGGATTGCCAATAACTTCCCTTGCAATTTGCCAATAATCGCCTGTACTGATTGATCGGGTCTTGAGCGTTCTGCCCAAGGTTTTAAAGTTGTAAAGATGATGCCGCTATTGGCGGTGCTACCACTAAAACCAAATCCTCCCACGGCGAAAGTCCCCAGGACTTCTGGAAGTGGCAAGATTTCTTTTTCTACTTGTGCCATGACATCGCTGGTATATTGCAGCGAAACTCCTTGAGGTCCTTGGATGATAGTGATGAAGTAGCCTTCGTCTTCATCGGGTAGAAAGGCTGTCGGTACTGTGGTGTACAGCCAAGCAGTCATACCCAAGGAAACGATAAACAACCCAATGACGATGCTTTTGAATCGTACCATCCAGGTAAGCGATCGCTCGTAACCTGACCTTACCCATTCCAAGAATCTATTAATCCGGTCAAAAATCCAACCCAGCCAGCCTGAAGGTTTTTGTCCTTGACGCAGCAACAACCCACACAAAGAAGGTGTTAGTG
>NZ_JADEXF010000509.1 GCF_015207245.1 Nostoc cf. edaphicum LEGE 07299 | reverse complement strand
GTTATTGATAATACTAGATGCGGCGGCATCTTTAAAGTTTAAATTGCTGACTTTGGCTTGATAGAAGTCCTGGGTTCTCTTGAGAAAATCTGATGCAAAGCTAACATCTTTATTTGCCCAAAGTGAGTTAGCAATATTCAATTGCACTTTCGCATCTTTCGCATCTGAATTGTCTAAAAGCTGTTTTAATACCGCCGCATAAGAAGAGTTGATTTCTGGTAGATTCATCCCCTGTAATTCTAGGGTTTTTGCCATTGCTTGTTGAGTCGAACCGCTAGCGCCGTTGTAAGTCATAGCAAGAGCGATCGCAACACTTGAAGGTGAAATAAAAATATTTTTCTCACCCCAATCGTTTTTCAGAACTTCTGAAAATAGTTTGAAGCCAAACTTATTGCTAGACTCAACGATTTTTGTATCAGTTTTCGCTGTTTTTTTTTGCAATGGAGTTTCTGGCTGAGGTAAACTAGATTGGGCAAGGGCACTTTTATTACTATCGACTTGAGAACACCCTAATACACTGAATAGAACAACACTTGCAGCTGCCAGAGCATAACGTCTGCCTAGACTCACACCGTAACGTCTTTGTAGGAAATTTTCTTTCGCATCACTCAATTTATGACGATTCATTCTGCTACCTCACTTGCCAAAGATTCCCGATTTGTGCTCAAAGTTGACGCAGATACTGTGTCAATGACTAACTATTGCATTTACTCCAATAGAAAAATGGGACTGTTACAGTTTTCGTAACAGCAAATTAGTAGCTCAGAGTAATTAAACACAACTTGTGGAGTTGCTAATTCCTTATTGAGACGGCTATACAGACGACTTATAAAAAATTTTGATTTCTAAGAATTTTTATCTTTACGTATAAACGTATTGTAAGCTACGTAATCATAAAATAACCACTTCTGTTAGGTTTTTATAGATCGAATAACGTTTCTTAGAGGCACGAAATCTCGTTTCTATACGGAGTATAGGAACGAGAAAAACGCTGTAATTTTACATAGATATTTGTGCTACCCTATTTCAATTAATAGGTACACTCCACCAAGCTAAACTGTAGGGTTGAGTCGCTTCATTGAGCTTTTGACGAAACTGAACACGGATTTTGTAATTGCCAGTAGCAGTAACGGGGCAAAAAATATGTTCTACACTATCAATTTGGCTGATTGAGGAGCAAATAGCACCAGCATCAGAATTTTGAGCATCAGCTTTTACTAAGTAGAGATCGAGATTATTCAAACCGCGATCGCGAAAACTTTCACCTAAGTCATATTGCTGGTTTTTATTTTTATCGTTGAGTTCTACCAATCGATCCCAACTCAGGGTTACAGCAACAAAACTTCCCTGTTTTAACGGTTTTGCTAATATATAGTCAACAAATGCTCCAACATCAACTGTGCGATAATCCCAACCAATAGCCGGCACCGCCGCCGATGCCTGCCATTGACCAGCACTAAACTGCTGATAAGCGCGAAATACATTTAAATGACCCGCTCCCATTTGGGCATCCAAGGGAATCTTTGGATCTTTATAAGCATCAGAATCTAGCCAGTTTTGATTTTGCTTATCAATTAGCGTCCGCGTCATTCTCAACTTTAAGCCATCGCCGCTATCTAGAAGTTTGTCTGCTGAATTCAGCAATACAGCTTTCATCACTTGATGACGCCGAGAATCAATGCTCCAGTGGGGTTGTTTTGTCCGCATCTGTCGGTTGGCAAGTTCCTGCAACAGAGCAACAGTAGCTGTAACTTGAGGTGTTGCAAAACTTGTACCTGTAACCTTGTTCAATTTGCCATCTGGATTGAGCAAAGGAATATTATTACCAGGAGCAACTAAACTGATAGCGCGACGCCCATCAAGGTCAAATTCTTTTCCAGCTAGTCTTCCATTCACCCCTTGGTTAACACCTGCCAGATTAGCCACGTCTACTTTGTTAAAAACTCCCCCTCGGCGGGATGAAAAAGCCACGTTTATTCCATTAAAATTATCTGTAGGAATAGGAATGCCGCCTTTCCCCTGGTTGCCAGCGATCGCATACAAAACATCATGAAAGCGACTAGACCAGTCAACACATAAAGTTAATAAAGCATTGCCGTCTAAAGTAGCTTCCGGTCGAGGATCGCGGCTCAGAGGTTCGCCAAAGCTAAAGTTAATCGCACGGACATCGCCACTATTTTGTAGCGCTATGTGCTGTGCCGATAAGCACTCCTCTGGCTGACCCATGTTTTTAGTCGAACCCACCGCCGATGAATACAATCGCGCTCCCGGCGCAACTCCTGGCAAAGCTTTGTCTTGGCTCACCATCACACCGGCAACATTGTAGGCGTGGGGGTCAACACCAGTATTAGACTTAGCTGGGCCATTGCGTAAGAAAACTGCTGCCAAAGATATGGCACGGTTTTTAGACACCGCCTTATCCCATCCAAACATTCCCGGCCGGCCAATTTCCACTTGACCAATAGCAATCTTACGACCGATTAAATTATAAGGAGATTTGTGTAGCTTCAGAGCATCAATGCCATTAGTTCCTAATGCAGATTCTAAAGCTGAAGCAATTACCGGCGCACTCAGGCAAGAAGCAGTTAATCCCCAAAATATCCAGGTTAGTTTTTTAGTCATTAGTTATTAGTCATTTGTCATTGGTCATTGGTCATTGGATTAGGTGAAAGGTTACAGGTAACAGGTGATAGGGAATAATCTGTACCCTTTTACCTGTAACCTATTCCCTTCTTCACTCGCCACTCTCCAAAAAACCGGGATCAAAATTATAAGTCTTGTTCAATGTTTTGTTACAATGCGTACAGACGAGGACGCTTAAAAACCCACTAGCCATGACCCAAAACCTATCTCAAAAGCCCATTGTAATTTCTCCATCTATCCTATCAGCCGATTTTAGTCGCTTGGGTGACGAAATTCGTGCCGTAGACGCAGCTGGAGCGGATTGGATTCATGTTGATGTCATGGACGGTCGTTTTGTACCTAATATTACGATAGGCCCTCTGATTGTGGAGGCGATTCGTCCGATTACAACCAAGCCTCTGGATGTCCATTTGATGATTGTGGAGCCAGAAAAGTATGTAGAGGGATTTGCTAAGGCTGGTGCTGATATTATCTCCGTACACTGCGAGCATAATGCTTCTCCACACCTGCACCGCACCTTGGGGCAAATAAAAGAGCTTGGTAAGAAAGCTGGTGTTGTACTTAATCCTGGTACCCCTCTAGAACTAATTGAATATGTTCTAGATTTGTGCGATTTAGTACTAATTATGAGCGTCAACCCTGGTTTTGGTGGTCAAAGCTTTATCCCTGGTGTATTACCCAAAATCCGCAAGCTGCGCCAAATGTGTGATGAACGTGGTCTTGACCCCTGGATTGAAGTGGATGGGGGATTGAAGGCAAATAATACCTGGCAAGTTTTGGAAGCGGGAGCCAATGCGATCGTCGCCGGTTCAGCTGTGTTTAACGCAAAAGATTATGCTCAGGCTATTACAGCAATTCGCAACAGCAAGAGTCCTACTCCAGAATTAGCCAAGGTTTAATTCATTTTTGAATTAATCAATCATTGAACATGGAAGTGAAAAAGAATGTAGAGACGTAGCGGTGCTAAGTCTATAGAAGGATTCTAGATTAATTTCACCAGATATCTAGTCTTCACAAAAAATAAGGTAGGCAAATTGCCTACCTTATTTATTTTTGTATACAGATAAAAAACTGGAAGCTATTCAAGTTTTGAACTTCCAGTAGTGTTATATAAATTGAAAGTTTAGAAACCAAAGATAATCCAGGTTAGGAGGACTAGGATTACAATAGTCGAAAGAGAAGCGTATGAGCTACTAGTTCTACCAGCCAAGGACAACAATTTCACCGTAACTTTTCTATTTCTGTTCCTGGAATTGATGTTAAGCGTTTGCTTTATTAACTAAAGCAACACCAACCACAGGATAGAAAGTTTTATCAGCATTACTTGCACCGTCTGCAGTCAGTGAAAGCTGTGTAAAATTTGGCTTGGGGGAATCCACCTCCCCAAATTCTCTTTGCTCAGACTTCCTCAGAAAAAGAACCACCAATAGTAACAGTTGGATTATTGGTCTTGGTCTAGGAGTTATTTACTCCATGAAATGCTGACTACTTTTGTAATCAGTTTGATTTATTTCATAGTTAGAACTAATC
>NZ_JADEXF010000508.1 GCF_015207245.1 Nostoc cf. edaphicum LEGE 07299 | reverse complement strand
AAGGTGAATTGATTGGGACGCATTTTGAACCGCAACCCGAACCAACTTCGGCGCGTAAACGTTGGATAGCTTACGGACTTGTACCTGCGGGGAAATTGTATTTAGATGAAGGTGCGATCGCAGCAATTTCTCTAGCAGGAAAATCGTTATTAGCAGCTGGAACTAAGTTAGTAGAAGGAGAGTTTGACACGCAGGATGCGGTGCAATTGTGTGACATCAACGGTAACGAAATAGCTAGAGGACTTGTAAATTACAACAGCAATGAACTGCAAAAGATTTGTGGGCGTCATTCGCGGGAAATTTCCACAATTTTAGGTTATGCCGGTGCAGAAACTGTGATTCATCGGGATAATTTGGTTTTGACTTAAAATCGAAATGAGATAAATTTTGTGAGTATTAACTGAGAGAGTAAAACATATTATGACTCAAACGTTAGAAAATGCTGTTAACTTACCAGAAGAACAACGCTTCTTTCGACATGGGTTAACTTGGGAACAGTTTAAAGCAATTCAAGCCAGCTTTGAAAATGTGCCAGGTGTGCGGCTATTTTATTGTGATGGAGTTTTAGAGATAGTGACTATTGGTAAGCCTCATGAAGCGATTAAGTGTTTAATTGCTGCACTGCTGATTACTTATTTTGAAATCAAGGGGATTGAATTTTTCCCCAGTGGGAGTTTTAGCCAAATTATTTCCAAAATAGTAGAATATCAAGCTGATTTATCTTATTGCTTTGAAAACGACAAACCTATACCAGACCTCTGCATTGAAGTAGTCATTACTAGTGGTAGTCCCATAAAATTACAGAAGTACAAATTAATGGGAGTCCCGGAAGTTTGGTTTTGGGAAGATGGCACAATTGAAGTCTACTGCTTACGAGAGCAAGAATATGAGAAAGTTGTTAATAGTGAGTTGCTAGCAGAATTAGATTTATCTCTGCTCAATCGTTGTCTTTTGTTATCGTCTCCCTTGGAAGCGATTAGAGAGTTTCGCCAAGATATTCAACAGTAATAATGAAACGATTAGTGATTTTTGAATTTCGTCACATTAATGTTATCACTGCGCCAGCATTTTCAGCGGATTAAAGAAATAGTTGACTGGAGTTTGACACTAGCCATTTTGTGCATGGTCGGTTATATAACTTTGGGGCAACTCGCTCAATTGTACTGGGCTATGGTGGTGTTTGGAGGATTAGCCGGTAGCTTCGGTCTTTTTTATGAATTTTCCTGTGAAAAACTAGCAGATTTAAATGCTATTGAGGATATATACAAACTTGAAAAGGTAATTGCGACCTCAGCTTTGGCTCAAGATTTACTTGGGAAATTCGCTCACAGAAACCCTGAGATTACAAATCAGTTTCCTAAAAAGGTAATTTCTTCCATTACTCCAGATTGCTTACTATGTGTGTTATTGATAAGAGCTTCCCCCAATAGCTTTTAGTTAAAGAATCCAATAAGTAACCCAAAAAAACTACAGCAAAGCGATCGCCTTTTTACCTTTCAAGCCATCCCCATTTCTGCTAAAGCCACACCCCCCCACAAAGGTGCATCATCCCCCAACGTTGCCGGCACAATTTCAAAATCAACTTCAGGCAAAGCCGTCTCCCGCGCCACCTGACGCACCACCCGCCAGAAATCCTCCCCTGCCTTCGTCACACCGCCTCCCAACACAAAACGCTGCGGATTCATCAAGTTCGCTACATTGCCAATACCCACACCCAGCGCCCAAGCAGCCTTGTGCAAAACTTCCTTCGCCAAATCATCTCCAGCCGCCGCCGCCTCACTTACCAACTGCCCCGTCAGCAACGTTAAATCATCCCCCACCAAACCCCTCAAAATCTCTCCATCTCTGAGTACTCCGCGCCTCTGCGGTTCCTTTTCCAAAATTTCCCTAGCATTTTGCGCCATATAAGGCCCCGAAGCCAACCGTTCCACACATCCCCGCTTCCCACACAAACAAAGTGGCCCAGCAGGATCTACAACGATATGTCCAATTTCGCCAGCCATTCCACCAGCACCCCGCCAAGGCTTACCGTTGAGTATCCAACCGCCACCCACGCCAGTGCTGACAGTAATATAAAACAGGCTATCGTATCCCTGTCCCGCACCAAAGCGATGTTCACCCAAAGCAGCAACGTTAGCATCATTATCTACATCAACAGCAACGCCAAACTCCTCCTCCAACAAGGCTTTGAGAGGAATATTTTCCCATCCAGCCACATGATGAGAAAGTCGCACCGTCCCCGTGGAAGCATCAACCGGGCCGCCAAAGCTAATACCGATCGCAGCAGGTTTTGTATCTTTTAGCAGCGAGTAAATGAGCGATCGCATAATTTCCGAGTCAGTGCTAGCATCTGCACCTACTGGCGAGAGACGACGTTCATAACGCAACCACTTTCTCGAACCGATATTGACTGTTGCTGCTGCCAGCTTTGTTCCGCCAAAATCGAGAGCTAAAATTAATGTCATTCACTCACCTTTTATTACACCATCACACAATTTAGTTTCTTTCTGAAGAAAGATGTTTGCACTCAAGATACATTTAACACTAGAAAAACTAAACTATTATTTAGCAACTCATGACTACTGAGCAACCCGATCCACTTATCGATTTCTCTCATGCTAAAGAACCTCCTCGCTCTCTTGATGTTGATAAAGCTCAAGAGGCAGATCCCATCGAACCAGAAGAAGTTAGCGGACAGAGTAAGCAAAATCCCACTCCTGATGATTTGAATCGCGAAGATGAAGATCCCAGAATCGGGGGTAGTCAAATAATCAGTGGGAATATTTCAGCTGGGTAAATAGTTACTCATCTCTTTGTGAGTTGAGTACTCCATCAATAAACTGTTGTAATCGTTCATAATGTGAACCTTTCCAATAAATGCGATCGCAGTCTTGGCAACGCTGGAATTCATCAATCTGCGATCGCACCTTTTCTGGCACTTGTTCAATAATGGATTGCTTATCTACAGGTTCTAATAATCCATTGCAACGCAAACACCGTTTAAATGGTGAGATTAATTTAAACAAGTCGAAGCGTTGCAGTACTTCTATGATTTGTTGTTGAGGGTTAGTGTTTCTAACATAATATCCATACGTTACCAAACTACGCATCAATAGACCTTTATCACGAGTCAAGAGAATCCGCGCTTGAGTATAAGATATTTGGGCTAATTTCTCGTCCTCGTAGTCATTGCGGTATAAAGTATCAAAACCTAAAAGTCGTAAAGATGTCGCCAGCTTCCCCAAATGAATATCTAAAACAAAGCGGATAATACTGAGAGGTTTTGGCAGAACAGAAACGCTTGGTATAATAATATTCCTAGCTGAAATTGGATAAACATTGATAGTATCTCCATCAGAAACTATGTAAGAAAAATTTACATATTCACCATTAACATTTATAGAATCCACCTCTGGATGAGGGACACCCAACGACTCAATCATGTCCTTAATAGAGACTTTTTCCTCAAACACAGGAGAGATTCTCACCTGTTTGTGATGCCGTGGTAAAAAATGATTCAATTCTGCATGAAAGTAGAAATATGCGATCGCCATAGCTAGAGATATTTGGACTAGTAAGTGCGCCTTTACTAGTAACAATTTGTCACAATTGCAAAACTTTATCTATTATATTGAAACTATCAATGCTTATTGTAATAGCCTATCCTTACTATGAAATGCTTGTTCACCTTGATTTAAGCAATGTCCTAGAGGCAACACACTGTAAAGAAGTCATAAAGATTCTTAAAAACTTGCATTTCTTATTGACTTCAGTTACAGTCAAAGCAGATGCCTATCATCAAACCCTGACACAAGCTTCGGGAAGTTAGATTAGGTAAAACGCTAAATAGTAAATTTGTTAATGTTAATGTCAGTGACACTGCTAATAATTAGTCACTACTTTTAATTATTAACTTATCGCAGATGGAGTACGGGGAAGTAAAGCATTTACCCCTAATTTGACTTTTTTTATTTTCTCAAACTATTGAGAATTATTTGCAATATGGATAATTCGATAGATAAATTGAAAGCAGGTAGTGTGGAAGAAGTCTTAAAACAGTATTGGCTTACCAAAACTCTTTTTGTTTATTAAATATTTCCGCATCTACCTTTAGGAATACATTTTTTAGATGAACGGCACAGAATTATATCTTTATATGTAAAAACAGGATATGTAA
>NZ_JADEXF010000507.1 GCF_015207245.1 Nostoc cf. edaphicum LEGE 07299 | reverse complement strand
AGACAGTTATTATGGGGTTTAGCAAGATTATTAAAACCTCGTGTTGGCAAAATTTATTTAGATACAACAGATGTGTTTAAGCTATCAACAAAAGATGTTGCTAAAAAGTTAGGAATTCTTACCCAAGGCCCCGTTGCACCAGAAGGATTAACCGTTCGAGATTTGGTAGCTTGTGGAAGGTTTCCTTATCAAAGCTGGTTGCAGCAGTGGACAAAAGAAGATGAAAGATTAGTAGAACTAGCGTTAGAAATTACTGGGATTAAATACTTGGCAGAACGTGAGTTAGATACTCTTTCTGGTGGACAGCGACAACGTGCTTGGATTGCAATGGCATTAGCTCAAGATACGGATATTTTATTGTTAGATGAACCCACTACTTTTTTAGATTTGGCACACCAAATAGAAGTTTTAGATTTATTGTATGATTTGAACCAAAACCAGCGACGAACGATTGTGATGGTGTTACATGATTTGAATCACGCCTGTCGTTATGCTGATTATTTGGTAGCGGTGAAAGAAGGTCAAATTTTTGCTGTTGGCGAACCTAATTTGGTGATCACTGAGAAGATGGTAAGGGAGGTGTTTGGATTGGAATGTCGGATTATTCCAGACCCAGTTTCAGGCACACCGATGTGTATACCAGTGGGAAGAAAGGGGAGAAAATAGAAATAAATAAAAACATTTCTTCCTTCTGGTCTTGCAGAGTAGGGAATAAGTTTTTTTACTAGCAGTGATGAAAAAACATCCTGCAAATATGCAATGCTCTCTTCTGAAATTAAATTGCTATATTTATTGCAGATATCTAATACAGTGGAGAGCGAGTTTTTGGGGTAGAACTGGTAGGAGTCTGATTGGCTGGAACTGCAACCGTAGCAGACTGGCGTAAAATCGCAATTCCGACTGACGGTATTAATAAAAACAATATTCCAATACTGACTCGCTGCCACATTTTGGACGGAATCGGATAAGACATGGCTAAATCCTCACACTAAATTTTTTCTGTCACATTTGATTATTTACCTAGAATAGTCTTGAGCAGCTTGGGATTTGATAAGCGTTTCAGTTTTGGTAACTGTAATTTATACAACACTAACCATTCACATCTAACATTAGGGAATATAACAGTATTTGTTGGTATCGGCTCAATAATCTGAGTTAAGTAAATTACTCAGCTGCTTCATTCCAGAGACTCATTTGTGACAAAGCTGGCATGAAGTTTGATGAAGTTGTATTAGTTGTAGTTAAAAAACATCAAAAATCGGGAAACCTGGAAATAAAGTTTTACCCGATAAATAAAAGCTAATGGATAAACAGCAAATTATAAAACTGCTAATTGGTGATTTGACTTGGCAACGGCTGGTTAAATCTTTAATTTTTATCTATCTATTTTTTGGTGTATTTGTATATTTTCGGGCAGATAGCATGATTTTTCTGTCTCAACCTTCTAGCTATCAGGATGATCCAAAAATCCTGAAGTTAAAGAGTGGAAAAGATACTAAAATCTCAGCTACATATTTATTGAACAATCAAGCTAAATATACTATTCTTTATTCTCATGGTAATTCTGAAGATTTAGGAGATATCAAACCGATTCTAGAAAAATTACACGCATGGGGTTTTAGTGTCTTTGCCTTTGATTATCGCGGTTATGGTACGAGTCAAGGAAAGCCGACAGAAAGTCATGCATACGAAGATATGAATAGCGCTTACAATTATTTGACCCAAAATTTAAAAATTCCACCTGAAAAAATTATAGTTTTGGGGCGTTCGGTTGGCGGTGGTTCTGCGGTCAATTTAGCAATGCAGAAACCAGTAGCTGGTTTAATTATTGAAAGCTCGTTTATTTCCGCTTTTCAAGTAATAGTACCTTTTCGGATTTTACCTTTTGATAAGTTTCCCAATCTGAACAAGATCAAAAAAGTCAAATGTCCGATATTGGTGATTCATGGGAAAGCAGATAGCATAATTCCTTTTACTCATGGAGAAAAGTTGTTTAACGCTGCAACATCCCCAAAACTTTATTTGTGGGTTGAAGAGGCAAATCATAACGATTTATTCTCGATATCTGAAGAAAAGTATCGTCAAACTTTGCAGGAGTTCACTAACCTTGTCAAGGCAAATCAGCAATTATAGCAACCGTCTAGCCTATTAGGACATAAACTATAAGTATTATCATGAGCCGCTCTCGCTTGATTTATAGCAGTTGCCAGGTAGATTAGGACATAATGACAAGCGTAAATCTCAGGAATAGCAAGGTTTTTACCTCCAGCATAGCTGCCTCCTGCCTCCTGCTATAGTAAGGACTTTTCTCCACTATCTACCTCTTTGACAATAGTATTCAACGTAGAATGGAGCAAAATTTTCAACAGGTTTACGGAATTGCGATGACATCGCTTGAAGTCATAATCATCAAACAGCCAAATAATTAAAGCTATTAAGGAGATAAATTAACATGAGCGAAAATAATAACTCACAATCCACAAGCGAGAATAATAAACCACAACCCCCTAAAACAATAGGAAGACCACTAAAAACTGAATTCACTAATTCCGAACAACAGCCCAAAACACAAAAATTATCAAATATTAATTGACTAGAAGTAATCCCAATACTACTCGGTTAAGAAAATTTGTAGGTTGGTTGAATGGAGGGAAATCCAACAAAATCCTGAAAATATTGGGTATAAAAAACTAGAAGTCTAATATAAATATTCACATTGCTGCTATATTTTGGGAACCATTGGTTCCCATTTTTTTATCTCTAATCCTATCGCTTATTGATTCATTTATTTGATAAGGGTAGGCAAATAGTGAAACAAGTTCTACCTGACTGCGACTCAAATGAAAGCGTACCGTGATGGCGATTTTCTACAATGCGGCGAACGGTTTCTAAACCAAGTCCTGAACCATGTCCTACTGATTTGGTGGTGAAGAAAGGTTCAAAAATACGGGTTTTAATTTCAGGTGGAATTCCACTGCCAGAATCGATGATGTCAATATGGGCAAAGCGATCGCAATGATGTGTTGTAATTTCTAGCAGTCCTTTACTATCCATTGCATCAATGGCGTTGTCAATTAAGTTCGTCCACACTTGATTCAATTCGCTGCCATAGGCAAGGATTTTTGGAAGACTTCGATCGTAATTGCGTTGCACTTGGACACCGCACTTGAGTTTATGAGCAAACAATCGCAAGGTATCTTCCAAACCTTGATGTATATCTACTTCTTGCTGAGTGCCTTGATCGAGGTAAGAATAAGACTTCATTGATTGCACAAGTTCGGAAATCCTCTCAGATCCTCGCAAACCATGTTTAATCATCGACATGACTTCAAAGGAAAGCGCTAGCCAGTGTAATCCCATTTCTCGCAATTCTGTGTTGTCGTTGCGCCAACGTTCCATGAGTTGCTGTAGGGTTTCAACCTCAACACCGCCTTCCGCTAAAGGTTCTGCCAATTTCCATGCTTGGTTTACACCATAGTCTTCTAACCATTCCAGCAATATCTCTTCGCGATCGCTTAGTGTTACCGGATCTAGGCGATTATTCAAAATCGCATCATAGCCTCGATCGCGTACTCTCAACCAGTGTTGAGTATGGGCTTCGTCAACATTGCGTTGCCCATAAACTAAGTTCATTCGTTGTAACTCTAAGATGGCGGCTGGCATTTCTCCTAAAGTCCGAACGAGGGCTGCGGCTGGGTTGTTGAGTTCATGAGCTAGACCGGCGGCAAGTGTTCCTAAAGCTGCCATCTTCTCCCGCCCACGAATGAAAGACTCTAGCCCCCGGACACGACCTTGCATAATGCGGAAGACCATCCGCTCAAAATCACGACATTCATGCAGCAGTTTGCGGAAGTCTTCTCCCTTCATTTCATAGATGTGGCAATTTGAAAATGCCCGCATTGTCACAGGTGCAGGTTCATCTGTGAGTACTGGAATTTCACCAAAAAAGGATGGGGCTTCGTGTTGCCCGATGGGAATTTCAACTCCTTGACTGCGGCGGGTGATGTTGATCTTACCTTTGACTAAGATAAATAAGCGACATACAGGGTCTCCCTCATAGGACAACACTTCTCCAGCAGAAAGTTCAACTGTTTGAGCGCGATCGCAAACCCACTGCAATCGTTCTTTGGGAAGTTGTTGAAATGGGTCTAAGTTGATTAATTCCTCAACACACAACAT
>NZ_JADEXF010000506.1 GCF_015207245.1 Nostoc cf. edaphicum LEGE 07299 | reverse complement strand
GAATAAAAAAAATGCAAAATTATTTTTGGTAATTTTGCATTTTTAATTTTTAATTTTTAATTCCCCAAAGGGGCTATTCCCCGTTCCCCGTATGCAAGGTTTTCACCCATTTCAGGCGCTTTGGTCTTACCGACATCCGGGCAGTAGTACTGCTCATGACGACTAACCAGTGCAACATATATAAACTGCCACGCAGGGTTTGCACCAGCATCGTAAGATATGTAGAAAGTGGGAACTTTTGATCTTGACGTACCCGCTTCAGACCTGTAAACATCCCTACCATCGACATAGAAATGGACAAGCCTGTGATGGGGCTTAACATTGGTGGACGATGACGAGCGATCGCCATTAATAAATCTGGGACTGCTGCTGTCGGTAAGATATACATAATCAGCATAAAAATCAGCAAATCCCAGCTTTTACGCGTTCCCATCCGGTTTTTGAGAATTAAATCCCAATAATCCAAATAGCGCTGATAACCGCCTTCTGCCCAACGGTTGCGCTGATGCCAGAGTGAAACTGCACTTGTCACTCCTTCTTCTTGTACCGATGGATGGAAAACACACTCAATATCCCATTTATCCAGATGTAAACGGATTGTCAAATCCAAATCATCGGTAATGGTTTCTTCATTCCAGCCACCGCAGCTTTCCAAGGCTGAACGCCGGACAAATTGACCATTGCCCCGCAGTTCGCCAATGCCACCAAGGGCAGTCCGCTGTTGCTGGAACCAGGTATCAAGTGCCATTTCGGCCATTTGACCCTTAGTCCAAAAGTTTGCTTTAGCGTTGGCGATCGCTTTTCGCACCTGCACCGCCCCCACGTTTTCTCTTTGAAATAAAGGTATTACCTGTTGCAGTAAGTCTGGTGTTACTTGGGCATCAGCATCAAATACTGCTATAATTTCGCCCTTTGTCAGCGGCAATACCTGATTCAACGCCCCCGATTTGCCACCAGTAGCTTCTGCTGAACGCCTTAGTACTTTGAGTTTGTCGTGTTTCTGTTGGAGTTCTGCTAATAAACGTGGCGTGCTATCACTGCTGCGATCGTCAATTATCCAAATTTCGTACTGCCCACCTGGATATTCCAGATTACAAAGATTTTTGACTAATTTAGCAATTACTGCTTCCTCATTTTTCGCAGCCACTAGCACAGAAACAGAAGGTAAATCTCCCTGTATTTCTTTTGGATAGCGACGGGATTTAGTAAACACCACCACCAAAGCATGAAATCCTAGAATGGTGGTCAGTCCTAGAATAAAAATGGAAGCCCAAGAAACTAAATGTAGAGCGATCGTGCCACTCCAGACGATAGTCAAGACTAGAGCTGCTTTGCCTCTACGACCTTGAAACCGGGATGGTAGAGACATAGAATCTGTCTCTAACACTGACTCCTCATCTACTGATAGGTCAGACAACAAGGAGTTGAGCGGATCGAGCTCTTGATAAGAATCTTCATCGGGCCAGGAATTCGCTGGCATAGGTTAGGTTGCTTGATTCAAAAACCACTATTTGTCTACAGTTAGTAATTTTACGGACAAATATCCCTAAGCTACTTTTCCCGATATTAATCGGAATGGGCAAACTGCAATACCCGCTATCCCTAAGCCAAAAGCCGCTGGGACTATCTTTGTTGTCACCGCCACTGTGCGTAATTACCTCATATTAACCGCGTTTACTACTCTTAGACAGAGGCTTGATTCCTTTGATAGCCACTTCGGCAGGAAGCTTGTAGAGTCGGACTTTCTCTAACGAGAACTCCGGATTGGGTAAAGTAATAGCAAGGTAGCAGCAGCTTTTTGTTGGGAAAAACTGCAATAACGGCATCCACCACTATACAGTAGGGATTTTTAGTGTTATCGTTCCCAGATTCGACAACAGTTAATGCAGCATCATTGTAACCGAAATTTTAATATTTCTTAGTAGTAACTTCATTTATTAGGCATGGGGCATTGGTATTGGGATTAGGGAGAGGTGACAGGTTGACAGGTGACAGGTGACAGGTGACAGGTGACAGGTGATAGGTGACAGGTGATAGGGAATAATCTGTACCCTGTACCCTGTACCCTATTCCCTTCTTCACTTACCACTATGTGCTTTAGACACATCTTTGGGGAATACTACTAACATCCACTAATATCCCCAGTTGCTAACTAACTTGAGGAATATTTAACTATGTCTATTGAGCAACTCCAGCCTGCAACTCAACAACAAGCCAGTGTTTACTTACCTTATGTTCAGGGTGCTAGGCGTAATTTCTTACCCTATGCCATCAGTCTTTATCAAAAAGGGGTCTTGGAGGGACATCGGAAGATCGAAGCCAGCGAACATGTCCCCTTTGTCGCCTCTTGGAATGTTGCTACTTTACCCTCAGACTTAACCCGTTGCCGAATTCAGTTTGATGGCAATGCTGACCTGAGTTATGAACTGATGATGGCTAGTTTCGAGTTTATTAATTTTTTAATTGAACTTATGGATAACTATAAACGTTATCGTGTAACCGATTTTTCACAACCATTTTACCGCAAGCTACTGCGTATAGATGATTGATTAAACTCAGCCGGATTTGCAAAAGTCCGGCTTATTTTAAATTGATAGATAAATAAGTTCGTAGTCAGGATCTTTAGTCCTTATTGTCTAAGATTATTTGCTCACAAGGCACTGATTTTTACAATTCAGCTTAAGCCTTGTGAGCTTTTTTACAACAGGCTTTCAGTTTTAAAACGTCTTCCTAAGTCCGCTGTCTTTTCTTCTTTTCAGAACGATACCAAAACTAGCTACCATCAGAGTTCCGAGAAGGCTAGCGGGTTCTGGAATAGAAGTTTCATTTATAGGTACTATGATTCTTAAATTTGCCAAACTAGCATTAGTTATGGTCAAGGATGTTACGCCTGGTAAACCTGGGATATCAGATTGGAAATCAAAGACCGTGGGAGTTAAATTACCATTGGGATTACTATATCGCTCCCCATATCCACTCACTTCAAAAGTACCTTGATACTTTTTTCCGGTGTCTGGGTCGGTGACAGTACCAGTGTAGAAAGCTTTTGTGAGATTAAATTCATCTTGAACTACTCCTTGAAATGTGGTTCCTGGCAATTGTCCCTGGTAAAGGAAGGCAGTCAAATGACCACCAGAAAGAACCGGCGATGTCAGAACACCATTAAACGAGACAATTGGAATACCTTTAAAGTCAACAAAGTAATGCAGACTTCCATCGGAACGTGTTTCTACCTTTAAATAGTCTGACTGGTATACAGGAACATAATTAGGATTATTATTAGTACCTAAGTTCCGGTAATAAGTTCCAGTATCATCCGTATCAATACGAGTAATACTGTTATTGAAATTTGGATTATTTCTGGGAAGTCCGATAGTTCCTGATAATGTACCAGTGCTTTGAATTGTGATGAATTGAGCAGCAATTGCACTTGCTCCACTCATAGCGATCGCGACTGCCGCAAGACAACTGCTGCTAACAGCTGCAAAACCTAGCTTAATCCCTGATGAACTCACTTTCATTAACAAACTGTTCCTTTAATTGTCGATGGTAAACACACCTAATATGCTGAGATTAATTGCAATTTTTCTCATGCATGATTTATTATTCCCAAGCTGGTGATGGAAGTTTCATCGACAACAAAAAGTCTTGTCAATTGCTATTTTTCTTCTTGTGCTTGCAGAGGATTTTGGAGACAATCACCTTATCGATCGATTTCAATATCGTTATTTGATTATAAGTTCTATATTAAGCTACAACGCGATCGCGTCCTTTTCTTTTGGCTTGATAGAGTGTTTCTTCGGCAGCATTAACTAAAGTAGCAGGTTCAGTTTCTATTACCGGAATAACGCTAGCCACCCCTAAACTCACAGTTAAAACAGCAGCAGGTAAACCAGCAATGATAGAATACTCACATTTAAGTAATTAAGTTAATTCATCTAAACTAGAGAGGACGGAAAACTGTTGATTTTCTTCTTTCAGCCGTTCAACATGAGTATTATTAAAATGCTCGCTTTTTTTGAAATACTGTTGGAAATATAACCGATATAATTCACACGCAGGAGTACTGCGATCGCCTTCTAAATTAATTAGCCCTATACTTTGTAATTTATATGCCAAGCTTGGTTCTAATTTTACATAATTTGTAGTATTAATCACTTCATAAAAAGCATCTCCCAATTCTGGCTCATCTC
>NZ_JADEXF010000505.1 GCF_015207245.1 Nostoc cf. edaphicum LEGE 07299 | reverse complement strand
TCCCAATGCTACTTTACCTCTAGAAGCCCCTACGGTTTCTCGCCGCCACCCCACAATTGATACTGACGGACAAGGGCACTATATTCTCCGCGATTACAGTACCAATGGTGTCTTTGTGAATGGGCAAAAAGTCAATACCACTGCTTTGCTGTCGCCAAAACTAGTAATAAATTAAACTTTTCAAACATCCTCTAACTTGGGATGTGCAAGCTTTTCAAAATATAACTAGATAACTCACAAAAACCTTCCCCTTCGGCAGCAGTGGTAATGTAAGCGGGGTGATATTTCAATTGATTCACATATTCCAGGACATTTGCCACGCCTACAGAAATAGGAAAATAACGCCGATCGAATAAACTTTCATCATTGGGGCTATCGCCCACAGTAACAATTTGTTCTGATGAATACTGGGGCAAATATTCGCGCAATACCTGCAACAATCCCACGGCTTTATCTTGTCCTTGGGGTTGAATGTGACACTGCACGTTGCTATAGGTAAATCCCCAACCCATTTGTTGACAGAGATTATCTAGGGTTTGTAGTTCGTCTTGACTCAAACCAGCTACATAAAAAGTCCAATCGGTGACGCGAAAGCGATTATCAGCAGATTCTTGGATTTGGGGAAATTTAGTTTGTAAATTCTCAAAAGTTGTAGCCAAGTGCTGGCGATGTTGAACTAAATCAGGAATGGGTGTTAAGACTATTGGTTTCTGATTTCCAGGTGGAAAGAACAAACCGCCATTTTCTGCCATCGCACCTGCCACTGGCATCAAACTACTCAATCCACTTACCCACCCAGCAGAACGTCCGGTGACAATTAGTACTTTAATGTCAGCTGCGGCTAAATCCTCTAAAGCTTGTAGCAGTGCGGGAGTAAATTTTCCTCGTCTAGTTAAGGTGCCATCCATATCTGTGGCTATCAGACGAATATTGTTAAAGCTTGTAGATGAAACCTCAGATAGGGGAGAGAGGCTCAAATGTCTGGACATATAAGGTTTGTAAAAGGCTGTAAAAAATATTAATCATACAGCAAGATGACCTTGAAGATTTGGGCATCCTAAACATCAGGAGTCAAGTTGTTCAGTTTCCCACCATGTCCACTTCAATGTTTCTTGCCCAATCCTCTGGGAAAAAGGTTACTAAAAAGGCATCCCAGGAAGTGCCAGCAAGTAATCCTCAAATACCACCATTATTGTTGGTAACTTCTGGAGGACTGGCTTTAGTAGTGATTGCTTTGATTGTGTTTAGTAAACTCCAGATGGATAAGCTGGAGAAAAAACTTAAGTTTGAGCAATTCCGTGCCAGAGAACTAGAGAAAAAGTTTAAGCTGGCGCTGGAAACAATTCGCAAAATGGAAACTAATCCCGATTTGGTGAACTCACGGGACTTTAACCTGGATTATCTGCGGATGCGGATGTCAGAGGAGGTGTTTCACTTTGCAATTCTTAATCAAATAAAGATTCAGATCAAAGAAAAAATTTCTCAAGCCCTGCGTCCAAGTCAAGCACAACTTGGATCGGTTGGAATTGCTAATAGCGCTGGACGGCAAGTAGATGAAATTTTTGATGTCGAGTATGAGACTGGTAGTCCAGGAAATTCTGCTAAACGGGTGCTGTTTCGGATTCAAATTAAGTTAATGAAGTTACCGACGCAAGCAACTTCTGCGACTATTAGTCAAATTATTGATTGTATAGAAACTTATTTAAGCCCTATAGAAGACGAAGATAGTTGGCAACCAATAATTCAAGGTCGGCTTGCTACCATGCATTGGGATCAAAAGGCTAAACCTACGCCTCTACTAGTACTGGAACAATCGAATGAAGGGGTGAATGTAACTTTTCGTACTAGTCGCCAACCAAATACTCCAACTCCGCCAAAGTCACCTGGAATTAAAAAATCAGGCTCGGCTAGACAATAAATTGTGACAACTCTCACCGCTAATTGCAAGCAATGTAGCAGGAGCATCTCAAATTCACAAATGAGACTTTCTTTCTGCTTCACAGGCTGACTACTGTCTAAGCATCCACAGGCAGGAATCAGTAGTCCAACCGACCCACGTTTTAAAATATTTTGTGCGCTGTTGTGCTCACGATCTAGACTGCATCCACAATTTGGGCAGTTATGCCATCTTTCATGCAGTCTTTTTGAAACTTTCACGTCACAGCTAGAACGGCTTGGTTTCCTGCTCAAGCGGCATAAATATCAATGAAAAATTTACAGCAGGAATTATTGTAATTGATTGCGGAATTGACGAATACTCAAAAATGTTAAAATCACCGCAAAACCTATTAAAACTAATACCTGAAACCACAATATTTGGATACCAACACCTTTGAGTAAAACTGCCCGACAAACTTCAACAAAATAACGTAATGGGTCTAAATAACTAAGCAATTGAATAAAGTAAGGCATAGTAGAAGTAGGACTAGGCGCACCAGAAAGAAGAATCAAGCATGGGATAATAAAGAAAGCCAATAATTGTGCTTGTTGTTCACTTTTGGCAAATGCTCCTAAAAATATGCCAATACTAATACTCACCCAAAAATACAATACTGCTATGCACAGAAATTCTGGAAAGTTACCTTGAAATGGGAGATTAAAAACTATTTTTCCTACGGTTAAAGCAACGAAAACATCAAATGTGAGTAATAGTAAAAGTGGAGCAATTTTAGCGAGAATGATTTCTGTACTAGAAGCTGGTGTCATCAGTAATTGTTCTAGCGTACCTACTTCTTTTTCACGCACGACTAGGGATGATGCAGCCTGAGAACCAACCACCGTCAGTAATACACCAATCATCCCAGGAACGATAAACCAAGCACTTTTTAATCCTGGATTGTAGAGGATAGAAGTTTGAATTTGGGCTTGTCGAGATTGTAATTTTGATGATGGTTGTTGTAAATAGCGGGAATTATAATCATTAATTAATTCATTAATATAACTAGAAGCAATCCGGGCTGTATTAGCGTCTACAGCATCATATAAAACTTGTACTGAAGCTGTATTTTTACGAACAACATCATTAGTAAATTCGGTGGGAATCACAATTCCAACGGATAATTCACCAACCGCTAAACTATCTATCATTGATTGCTGATTAACATAGTTATCATTAACTACAAAAGCATTTGCTTGATGAAAAACCTCAATAAATTCCCGTGAAGCATTACTCTTGCTATAGTCGGTAATTCCAATTTTTAGATTATGGAGATTAGGATTAAATGCAAAACCAAATAAGAGTAATAAGACAGTAGGCGAAACAACAATTGTAAAAACTAATTGGCGATTACGTAGCAGTTGGAAGACTTCTTTGCAAAATAGCGCCCACAATCGACTACCAAAAATGCTGTCTAATAAGTTAGTAAATATTGTTAACATTTAAGTCTCCACTTGCATTTTTTGTAGTTTATTCCATGCCAGGAAAAAAAAGATCATAGCTAGCAATCCTAAAGCTACTACCGCATACCAAATCGCAGACCAACCCATACCTCTAACGAAGGCATCACGTGTCAGCAAAATATAATATCGAGATGGAACAATATTAGATATCCAGCGCAAAGCAAAAGGAATATTAGCAATGGGGTAGATAAAGCCAGACATTAACAGTGATAAAAGAAATGCAGAAATATTCACTGCTTCAATGACAACGCTTTGTGATTGAACATTGCTACCGATAAAAATACCCCAAAAAACACCACAAGCAATATATAGTGTGGAACCAACTAATAAAGGAGTGGGATCGCCTACGAACCTCAAACCAAATATAACTTGAGCGATCGCATTAACTAAAACAACCTCTACCATACCTACTAACCAATAGGCCGTTGCTTTGCCCAATAGGTACTCTATGCTGGTGAGGCTAGAGGCATAAACTTGGACAATTGTACCTTGCTCTCGTTCTCTGGCTGTTGCTAAACCGGCTAGTAATGGTGGAAATAACGTTAAAGCGATCGCGATCGCACCAGGGCCAATATATTGTAAATTTTTTAAGCCAGGGTTATACCAAAAACGCGATCGCACATCCAGCGCCACAGGAGGGGGTTGATTGTGCAGATTTCCAACAAAAGCATTGGTAACAGCTTTAGCATAACCCCTGGCAATATTAGCGGTATTGGCATCGCTACCATCAATTAAGGCTTGGACTGTGGCGATACTTCCTCGCCTTAGTAAGTCACGGGAAAAATCAGGAGGGATAATTA
>NZ_JADEXF010000504.1 GCF_015207245.1 Nostoc cf. edaphicum LEGE 07299 | reverse complement strand
CCAATGACTATTTGTGAACTTGATGCAGGATTTCTGGCTTAATTACCATATCCTTGGTGTAAGGAGCAAGAAATTCATTTGGGGATAGATCGGTAGGGTTAACAGCAATGGCTTGATTTAGCGTTTCTTTGCTGGCAACTAGCTGTTCTTGCATCCATTTATCAAAGGCTTCTTGTGGCTCAACAACTACTGGTGCTCTCATTGCACCGTGGTAGGGGCCACAAAGTTCTGCACAGATCAGGGTATAGTCTCCTGCTTTTTGAGGGGTGAAGCGAATCTCGCTTTGCCTACCGGGGATCGCATCTTGTTTCAGGCGGAACTCTGGCACCCAGAAGGCATGAATGACATCGTTGGCAGTCATACTGATTTGCACTTCTCGCCCGATGGGTACGTGCATTTCACCTGAAGTTATACCAGTTTCAGGATAGGTGAAAATCCAGGCATATTGTAGACCAGTGACGTTGACTTGTAGTTCAGCTGGTTTACCTGCTTTATCAGGAGTTCCCCCAATTGTCGGAGCAACACTACCTACACCTGGGGCATTCCGCTTTTGCGGAATTTGGTCAGCATTACGAACTTCTGCCGTAGCTGGGTCTTGCATTGCCTCATCAGATTTTTCTTGATTGAGGTTGGGTTCGGTGCTGGGAGGAGTATCGCTCAAAGTTGCAGCCATTGCACTCCCATGCCCTGACATTTTCATTGACTCCTGACTCATCGGTGCTTCATGGATAGCATGGGGATCAAACCCACCGATTTCGTTGTAAACATCAAAGCTGTAAACAGAAATGCCAATAACGATAATTGCTGGGATCGCCGTCCAGAGAATTTCTAGAGGTATATTACCTTCAACTGGTGGGCCGTCTTCATTGTCACCTGCACGCCGACGATATCTAAATGCAGAGTAAATTAAAATACCTTCAACGAGCAGAAATATCCCTGTAGAAACGATCATCATCGCGTTGAACAGACCATCCACCAAGACGGCTTCATCAGTGGCGGCTGCTGGCAACAGACCGTGATTTTGACCGTACCAAAGGCTGGCTAGCGTTAGCACGATGCCAATGAGTAATGTCCAGATGGAAGTTGGAATCTTCACGGCTTACTTAATTGAATTTACTATGTTATCTCGAAGCTACTCACTTACTAAGGTAGTCTAGGCTGTCAGACATGGGGGACAAAGGTCTGAAATTTTTATTAATTTTTTTGGCTATTTTAGTAATTTTGAGTATGAATTTACTATCATACAACGCCAAAAATAGATGAAAATCAGTGAAAAAGTTTAAGAAAAAATTTAGAATGCTTAAATTAATTGTGATTAATCCATTTCTGACATCTTGAAAAATACCTAAAGCTTCAGGCAAAACCTTGCTGGAGTGATTCAAAGTATAAGTGAGTGCTAATCTATAAACCCATAGCCTATACGCTAGGGTGGAGATAGGACACTAAAAGAAAATTGAAAATTTTAAGAGATCCACCAAGAGCGGGCAGAAGGTATCCTTCATGAGCGAATTTGTCCTACAACAACAAAATGAAGCGGCAGTTGAGCAGCAAAAACCCAAGGAAATGATTCGTCGCTTGGTGTGGAAAATATGCATAGCCACCTTAATTTTGATGGCAATAGGCAGTGCCACCCGTGTCATGAATGCTGGACTTGCTTGCCCAGACTGGCCCTTATGCTATGGCGAATTGGTGCCAGCCAAGCAAATGAATCTCCAGGTGTTCCTGGAGTGGTTTCACCGATTGGATGCAGCTTTAATTGGTGTAAGCGCGATCGCACTCTTCGGCTTGTCCTGGTGGCATCGTCGTTTCTTACCCAAATGGCTGCCTTGGGCATCAACATTCGCCCTGTTTTTAATTGTCTTCCAAGGCATCTTGGGAGGACTCACCGTTACCGAACTGTTGCGGTTTGATATCGTTACCGCCCATTTAGGAACGGCGCTGTTATTTTTTAGCACCCTTCTGATTATCGGCACAGCGCTCACGCCCTATCAGGGGACTGGAACCATTGGTAAGTTACCTTGGGTCGGTTTAACTGCTGCTGTTCTGGTTTACCTGCAAAGTCTGCTAGGTGCTTTGGTAGGCTCTCGCTGGGCACTACACCAATGCCTCGGCGGTTCTCAACTTTGTACGGTAATGTACAGCCATATTGCTGGTTTGGTGCCGCCAACAGTGGCAACCTTGGCAATGGTATTTATCTGTTGGCGGACACCAGCACTACATCCAGCCTTACGGCGACTGGCAAATATAGCTGGTGGGTTGTTAACCTTACAAATCTTGTTGGGATTCGCCACTTTCAAATTACACCTCCAAGTTGAGCCTCTCACCGTCTCTCATCAAGCTATAGGAGCTGCTTTGCTGGGTACTTTGGTGGCTTTCACAGTTCTCGCACTGCGTGACTGGGCTACTAGCCGTGACATCACAGTGTTGAGCAATGACTGCTGAGTATGGAGTGAGGGAACAGGGGAGTAACGGAAGGAAAAATTTCTAACTCTTGTACAGACGCGATTAATCGCGTCTCTCCAAACTCCAAACTCCTGTACAGACGCGATTAATCGCGTCTCTACTAAATTATGGCCGCAACGGCGAGTATTGCGACCCACGCAGGTGCAGAAAATCTGTGTTTCATTTGCCTGAAAGAGCCACCTTGAGCGGGGGCTGCATATAAGTTGTTGAAAAATAAGGAACCAGAGCCAAAATGATTGAGACTAATGTCTCTCGCCACCACCAAACGTTTTTACAGGTAGTTCAAAGTTATTACCAGCTAACCAAGCCTCGGATTATTCCGTTGCTGTTGATTACCACAGCTGGGAGTATGTGGATTGCTGCTAAGGGAGAAGTAGACCCATTGCTGTTGCTAGTAACTCTCACTGGTGGCACTTTGGCTGCTGCAAGCGCCCAGACGATTAACTGTGTCTATGACCGGGATATTGATTATGACATGGAGCGGACGCGCCATCGTCCGATGCCATCCGGTAAGGTACAGCCGCGCGATGCTCTAATTTTTGCGATCGCACTAGCGACGATTTCCTTTACACTCCTAGCAGTATTTGCCAATCTGTTAGCCGCGCTGCTAGCTTTCTCTGGCATCGTCTTTTACATTTTGGTCTATACCCACTGGTTGAAACGCCACACCCCTCAGAATATCGTTGTTGGTGGTGCGGCTGGGGCAATTCCGGCTTTAGTGGGTTGGGCTGCTGTCACAGGCACATTAAGCTGGTCAGCATGGCTGATTTTTGCCATCGTCTTTTTATGGACACCACCCCATTTCTGGGCGCTAGCTCTGATGATTAAAGATGACTACGCAAAAGTTGGGATACCAATGTTACCTGTGATTGAAGGTACTACGGCAACCGTGAAGCAGATTTGGTACTACACGCTAGTAACAGTATTTGCAACCGTGTTATTGGTTTATCCCTTGGGCGCGAGTGGAATTCTTTATGCTGCGATCGCTGTAATTCTGGGAGGATTATTTATCCACAAATCTTGGCGTTTGTTGCAAAATCCAGAGGATCGCGCTGTAGCTAAAGAGTTGTTTCTCTTTTCCATCTCCTACATGATGCTGTTGTGTCTGGGGATGGTAGTTGATAGTCTTCCCGTTACCCATAATTTAATTAGTGCGGTGAGTAATCATCTGCATTTTATTGGATAGGGGATGGAAAATTTAGCGATCGCGTTTGGTAAAGGGGCGCGATCGCATTTTTGTAAATTAAAAAATATACATAATAATTCGAGTTTGGCGGATTTGCGATTAAAAGCGAAATTTCAGTCATAGGCAAATCGATCAAAAAGCTAAATGAAGTAGTAAAAAATCTAAATGTTGGCAACTTACATTCGTACAGCATTGCACAAAGCAACCTATGAGTTCCTTGAGGATGGAACTTTTTATAGCGAAATTCCAGAATGTCAAGGAGTTTGGGCAAACGCTGCAACACTATAACCTTGCCGGGAAGATTTGCAAGATGCTCTTGAAGGATGGATTATTTTAGGATTGCGTTTAGGTCATACTCTACCGGTACTTGATAATATTGACCTGATTATTTAAGTAAGATTATTCGGGGATGATTTTTTTCATTAGGAAAATGACAGTGAACTGCATCACAAACCATTTCCCGTAGTGTTTCTATATCATCAGCCTGAGTAAAAATTGACTCGGTTAGAGCTACTGCTGTATAACCACCATTTGGATTATCTTCAACGAGA
>NZ_JADEXF010000503.1 GCF_015207245.1 Nostoc cf. edaphicum LEGE 07299 | reverse complement strand
AGGTGGTGGTCTACAAGTGCAGCAAGGCAAAACCTTGGCACTGATAGGCGGTGATCTAACGCTAGAGGGCGGAAATTTAACGGCAAGTGGGGGAAGAATTGAGTTAGGAAGTATTGCTGGCCCTGGCGTGATAGGGCTAAATGTCGATAGTAACAATCTGCGTTTGAGTTTTCCCAATAATGTACTGTTAGCAAATATATTGCTTACCAATGGAGCCAGACTTGACCTCAGTAGCAATGATGTCCAACTTCTAGCTAGGCGCATTGTGCTATTTGATGGTTCGGCAATTGTGGCTGATACTCTAGATATAAAACCGGGTGGAACGTTGACGTTGAATGCCTCTGACTCTGTGCAACTGATTGGTAGCGGTAGTTCTCCCACTCGCTTGTTGACCGCGACTACAAACTCTCAAAATGCCGGAAACTTGATCATTAATACTGGGAAGTTAATTGTGCAAGATGGGGCACGGATATCAACTGGTGTTTATGGTGCAGGTCAGGGAGGAAATTTAATTGTAAACGCAAGTGAGTCTGTAGAACTGACTGGCACATATATCAATAATCTGTTTGCAAGCGGCTTGTTTTCTAATAGTCTTGGCATCGGAGATGCCGGAGACTTGAGCATTCAAACTGGTAAGTTGATTGTGCGAGATGGGGCACAGATATCAACTGGTGTTAATAGTGCAGGCAGGGGAGGAAATTTAATTGTAAACGCAAGTGAGTCTGTAGAACTGACTGGTAGAAATGCCAATAATCTGTTTGCAAGCGGCTTGTTTTCTAATAGTCTTGGCAACGGAAATGCCGGAGACTTGAGAATTAACACTGGGAAGTTGATTGTGCGAGATGGGGCACGGATATCAACTGGTGTTAATGGTGCAGGTAAGGGAGGAAATTTAATTGTAAACGCAAGTGAATCTGTAGAACTGACTGGCAGAAATGCCAATAATCTGTTTGCAAGCGGCTTGTTTTCTAATAGTCTTGGCATCGGAGATGCAGGAAACTTGAGCATTCAAACTGGTAAGTTGAGTGTCCGGAATGGGGCTGAAATAAATGTGAGTAGTGGGAGAACAGGGAATGCAGGTAACTTACAAGTTGCGACTCGCTATATCAAGCTAGACAACCAAGGAAAACTTCTAGCTAATTCAGTAGTGGGTCGTGGAGGAAATATTACTTTATCAGTACGGGATTTACTGCTGTTGCAGCGTAACAGTGAAATATCTACTGTCTCAGGCACTGAACAGGCTGGTGGAGACAGCGGCAATTTCACGCTTAATATGCCAGATGGCTTCATCGTCGCCACTCCCAATGAAAATAGCGATATCATTACTAATGCTTTCACTGGTACGGGCGGTAAAATTACGATTAGAGCCTTTGGGGTTTTTGGTATGGTAGTGCGCGATCGAGAAGAATTGGTAAGATTGCTAGAAACCAACGATCCAAGCCGATTAGACCCACGTCGGCTGCCAACAAATGACATCACTTCATTTTCACAGACAGGCTCTTCCTTGGAAGGAACAACAGAACTACAGTTCACTAGAGTAGAACTACCCACAAACCTAGTAGATGCTTCCCAGCTATTTGACACTATCTGTAGCCCTAGAAGCAAGCAACAAGCTAATTCATTTATCATCACTGGACGCGGCGGTTTACCACCCAATCCCAAGGACATTCTCTCTCCTGACGCAGTGCAAGTAGATTGGGTAACTCTCAATCCCAGCACCAGAGAAGGCAAGAGTCCACCTGTTACCATCAAACCTACTACTGCTACGCCAAAACCCATTGTAGAAGCTACAGGGTGGGTGAGAAATGCCAAAGGGGAGTTGGAACTTACAGCGAATGCACTCACTAAGCCTCATGGTTTATGGCAGAACCCTGTATCTTGCCGTGCTGCTTCTTATCGCTCTTTCATTACTCTCAGAAAACAATAATCGAAGCAGAAAACTGAAACTATGATTAAATCAAGGTTTGAGGCTTTATTTTTGCTTCTGCTCAACTTACCTCCCCTGAGTCATTTTGTACTTTTTAGTCTAAAGTCCAGATAATAGCGTTGATGCCGTTGCGAAAAAACGGATAAAGTCGAGCTAAGAGCAGGAGGGAGCGTCTACACTTGACATTGATCAAAAGGTTCTCGAATAAAATAGAGTGCATCGCGTTTTTGAACTTCCATACCGCCTCTATTTCGACTTCCCCAACGAGTTATAAATTTTTTATTGCGATCGCGACGTTCAATCGCAACAGTAAAATTATTACGGAGTTCCCGATAACATCCATCCAAATTCGTCAAGGTCAAATCCAATGCTGGGATATTAAATTTATTCTCCCCTTTATTGACAACAAAGAATCCTTCACTGCCCCGCTCCATTAGCAATACAGTCGGACTATCAATTGCTGCTAGAACATTTTCTTTGGTATTTTTTCCCTGAGTTCCTCGTTGATGCATAATTTGGCGGAATTTGACACCATATTTGATAAAAGCAGCATCTCTATTATCCCAGTTGAGTATTAAAGGAGTGCCACTTTCTCTCGCCAAAATATAGGCTGTTGCCAAGAAAGAGTCAGAAGAATCGCTATAGGGGTTAATGGCATTAGAATTAATCTCGCGGATAGTATCGTGGTTTCTGCCAAAAGTGACGCTACGCGGATCGTTTATGGCTGTGGGAACTCGCAGAGAACGCAAATCTCCACCAAAGCTGAAAGCATTTTTCATTGAATTATAGAGAACAAAATCTGTGACAGCAGCAATCCAGTTATAATTTTCTGCATTGGTGTCGCTATCGGTGATTACCTCAAGATAATTCCATGCTTTTCCTTGACTTTGTTGATCCACATAGCTGATGTACTCTTTGACAACATCTGCTGGGATATGCTTGGCAGCATCAAACCGAAATCCATCAATTCCTAAATCTAGCAATTTTTTTAAATGAGCTTTTTGAATTGTTTTAACATTATTGGTAAATCTCAATTCAGGAAGTCCACCTAACCAACAATTAATTTCTGAATCTCTGTTGCCATCACTATAATTAATGTTACAAGATTTTTTCCCTGGACGGTTTGAGTCCGAATTAAAGTCATTTATAGAAAGACCTGAAAATTTAGTTAAATCTTCAAAATCATCATTGCCATCTAAATTAGCCATGTGATTGAAAACAACATCAGCAATCACTTTGACTTGACAACTGTGGGCTTTACTAATAAGGTTTTTTAAATTCAAGAGCGAACCTCTACCTTCGATAATGCTGTAGTTTACAGGTTGATAGCGTGCCCACCATTCTGAAGCGGGATTAGATTTTTGGGCTGGAGAAATTTGAATGTGAGAATATCCTTGCTTCCCTATTTCACATACAAACTTTTCGATATCAGTGTACTGCTGATCAAATGCATGGAAAATCGCAGAAGGTTTTTCTCCTGCTGATGTCTTAATTGGGTAAATACAAGTTGTGCAGATGACAACTGCACAGATGAAGATATTTTTCATGAAAGATATTACTGCTAAAACGTATTGTGTTTTACTATTAGTTTGCCAAGTTCCCTTAGCGGGGTAAAGGGTAAGGGGAAAGGTTTTAAATCCCTTAACTCTTGCCCTTTACCCTTTCCCCAGACCTCACAAGCTCGCTAAATGAAGAGTTTAAGACTAACTGCCTAACCAAATGCTTTAGCGTCCTTTCGATCGAAGATTTCCACAGAATCGCCACGTCGAATCATGCGTTTTCCCAGATGAGGAAAATCTGCAATTTCTACATCAAGATTTTCTCCTCCCATTAAGTAAACTAAGTTTTCCTCTCCTGTATTCCTGAGATGGTGGGCTACTGAAGGAGCTGGAAATGCCATAAAGTCTCCTGGGAAAACCTCAAATTCTTCTCCGTCGATTTCTGCAATCGCTTGTCCTGATAAAATATAAATCCATTCTTCCTCACAGTGGTGGGAATGGTAAACAAAAGATTCTTTCCCCACAGGAATGACAGCAAAGTTGACCCCAGTCCGCTTTAGCCCAACCGTGCGTCCCATATATGTCCCTGATATTTCCGAATTTGGATTCCAAGGGTGAGAGAAGGTCTGCATACTGTTGGCAATCTCTTCAGCACGCAAAATGAAAGATGTTTTGTTTGTCATATTTCTTTACTTTGTAAGTAAAATATTTCAGTAATCATTAGACCTCTTGCATAAATCAAAAATAAGAACCCCACCCCGCCAAAGCTACGCTT
>NZ_JADEXF010000502.1 GCF_015207245.1 Nostoc cf. edaphicum LEGE 07299 | reverse complement strand
GTATAAAAGGGAACCCATATTCTCTATTCTTGTAAAGCTAATTACTGTTTACGGTTCTAGGTTTTGCACTTAATGCTCACCGGGTTGTTCCTGAGCAAATAATTATTTGGTGTATATCTTCTCATCTTGATTGATTTCGTGTTCATCTGGGAAGTCTAATGGGAAGTCTAAATTGGGTAGGCGATCGCCTCGAAATAATTCTTCACTGGCTTCTCCTACGGCTTCTAGTGCTCTTAATGTAGCTTTTCCAGTAATCAGCAGCAGTAATATAGACGCTGTACCTATTTGTAAAAGGAACGATTGAGGAATGGGAAATAAATCCAGATTGGATGCGGGTTTAGGTGAAGACTGTTGGTTGGTAGGAGGCATTGCTAATTTTTGGTTATGGGAATTAAGAGTAGAGACGCGATTAATCGCGTCTGTTAGGAGAGACACGATTAATCGCGTCTGTACAAGAGTTCAGAGTTAGGAGTTAGGATGACTCCAACGAGCAAGGGATGGAGTTGAAATGAGATAAGCTTATTGTTTGTTTCGCCCATCAGAGGCATTAGCGCAGTGGGATAAAAGTCCGGTTTTAAAGGACAAGTCATCAGCCAGTCATATAGAATTATTCTGACTCCTGGCTCCTGTACAGATGTGATTAATCGCGTCTCTCCTAACTCCTAACTTCTGATTTTTGACTCCCTATTAGTAAAATAAACGCAAAACTCAACATTAGTCAGACTTGCAACCTATACAAGACTATCTTGTCCGATTTTGTGAGCTACGAAGGTAACAAAATTGTTAAAAAAAACCGTCAGAGTGTGATAGACCTATGGTTCTAGTTTACAAGTGCAGGCACTATCCCCCAACCATCGCTTCCTGTAAAGTTAACTGAGCATGAAAACAGTAGTACCAGATCGCCAGCAATCCTTAGTGCAATGGGTAAGCCAAGCAACAGGGATCAACACTTTCGGAGTGAAAGTCCGGTTGCGGGGAAATGACCTTCATATTCTTTGTGAAGGTACAGAATGTCCGCAGCGTTGGCGTATTTTGTCTGATTTGCTGCAAGCACTACAGCAAACAAACTTAGATATCCTCACAAACAGCGAACAAACCTCAATATATCAAGTATTTGTCTATGGCCGCAGAAAAGGGGAACAGCGCCCCTCATGGTGCCATCGAGTTCACTTGAATCAAATAGATAAGCATCTCGATCAGGTGCAACAAGCGCTGCTAGCAGACTCGAAAAAATCAAAACAATCGGGTGGGGCGCTAATTGTCTCTAACGAAAGTTTGGCACGCCAAGGGAATCCAGAAGCGATCGCTCGATATCTTAGCGAAACTTTGAGTACGCTAGGTGTATCGGTACAGGTAAAGATTAAGCCATATAAGCCAAAGAATTCTCAGTCAGAAGAAAATCGCCTGTGGATATTTTGCCAGTCAAGCTATAGCCCTGATGCATCGTTGCTTGCCGAACCGATAGCACAAAAGTTGCGTTATCTCAAGCTTTCCGGCTACCAAGATGCTGTAATTGTTTCTCAGGTGAGCGGCGAAACTGCCCCTGATTGGCTGCTGCGGGTGGATTTGACACCACCAGAGGTGATGCTTAAAGAGTGGGCGCGCTGGGGAGATGTCCAAGCGATCGCTCGATTATTAGCTGAAGTACTATCAGGATTAAAAGTTGGTGTCCAAGTCTCTCTAAAAGAATCAACCCTACATATATTTTGTATCCCAGCTTTCGATCCTTTAGGAACTGCCCCGATCCCAGACAAGGTAGTGTGCTTAGAGGCGATTTTACCCCAGCTAGAAGCGATCGCTCCTCAAGGCATTCTCGCCGCCACCATATACGGGCAAAAAGCAGGTGACAAGGAACCCACTTGGATTGAGTGGCTGGCTTTACCCGCAGCAAACTATCCTGCCTTTGCCATATCACCACTTGATTTGGCAAATACTGGTGATGAAGCAGCGATCATATTTTTAATAGAGCGCTTACTCAATCCTGATTTGGATTGGCGATTATTGACAGGTGGAATTCGCGTACTTCTACTGAACAAAAATGGTTTATTGCACATTATGTGTGACGCACCTGTTTGTCCACAGCGGCAACAAGTAGCAAGTAAAATTACGCAGTTTATCCGTCAGTTAAAAATTTCCGGTATTATAGGAGTACGTATCTACGGTCGCCGTGCTGGGAATAAAGAACCTTTTTGGCATTATGGCGTCGATCTTGAACATCGCCAACGTTTAGTACCAGAAGCAACCCCAGAATTTGCTGCTACTTCTATATACATTAACGATTTAGTAACATCTGAGACTAGTGAGCCAATTTTGCGCCCAGACTTAACGACAGAAGAAGTTCAAAATTTTGTAACAGAAGTAGCGCGAGATTGGATAGCAACGGCGAGTTCAACTGCGAGAAAATTCTTGTTGAAAAGCCAGCTATTTAGCGAAAGCAGCGAGTCAGGGGAACGTAACCATGATGTTCAAGGAATTAAAATTGCTCTAGTTTGGGGAACACTGGGATTATTGCTCACCCTCCAAACTGATTGGGTATTGGGTCGAATTATTACACTTAATACACCCAGCTCGCCAAAAGTTGCTAGTGCCACCCTCCCATCTTCATCTTCCGAGCAAAAGGCATCTTTGACATCTGGGAAAAATCAGAGTGATAAAACGACATTTTTTAGCAGCACTTCCAAGACAAAATCCCCTCCAAATCAAAGTTCTGTATTTAATGCTTCGGAATTTACCCAGAGTGATGATACCCCAAAAAATAATTTGGCAGCCGCACCACTGAAGGAAAAAGCAACCGCAACAGCTATTCTTTTAGCAGCGCGATCGCAGATGCCAAGTTTTAATGTCCGACAGTTAGACGAGCAACTAGCACTGTATAAACAGCGTTTAGCTAGAACTGGTAGTCCCCCAGATGTCTTGATTATTGGCTCCTCCCGCGCCCTCAGAGGAGTAGATCCCGCAGCACTTTCTAAAGCTTTGGCAACTCAAGGCTATCCAAATCTTGACGTGTTTAACTTTGGAATTAACGGTGCTACGGCACAAGTTGTAGACTTTGTGATTCGTCACGTACTAGAACCATCAGAACTACCCAAAATAATTATCTGGGCAGATGGTGCGGGTGCTTTCAACGGTGGGCGTGAGGATATTACCTTTAAATCGCTGGCTGCATCAGCTGGTTATAAACAAGCATTCCAAAAAACACCAACAACAGCAAGTAGCAATGATTTAGAAAATACAATAAATTCGGGAGAAGAAAAGACAAAGGAAGAAAAACAGGACATTAGTACTTATGAAGCTGTTAATCAGTCATTAAATCAGGCTATAGCATCTGTTTCTACTAGCTATCAAAACCGTGAGCAAATTAAAAGTTTACTGCAAAAACAACTGCTCATATTTGGTAGGAATCAGACAGTTGCATCACAAAAACAATTGACAGACGGTACTTCAGATGAAAGTATTTCTCAGCAAGCGGTTGACTTTGATGGCTTTCTACCCTTGTCTATTCGGTTTAATCCCGCGAGATACTATCAAAAACATTCTAGAGTTCCCGGAAATTATGACAACGACTATAAATCTTTCCAAGTAGAAGGACAGCAAGATGCTGCTTTTCAAGAAGTGCTTCAGTTTACCCAGTCTCAGAAAATCTCCTTAGTGTTTGTCAACATGCCTTTGACAGGAGATTATTTAGATCCAGTGCGTAGACAATATGAGCAACAATTTCAGCAATATATGTTGCATTTAGCCACTAATCCCAACTTTATTTATCGTGACTTGAGCCAACAGTGGCTAAAAGTAAATGACTTCTTTTCTGATCCTAGCCACCTCAACCGCTTTGGTGCATACGAAGTATCGAAAAAGTTAGCTAACGATCCGATGATTCCTTGGCCAGTTAAGTAGGAAGTGGAGGATAGAGATCAGGGAGCAGAGGAGGCAGAGCAAGAAAAATTATTTATTAATGACAAATGACAAATGACAAATGACAAATGACAAATGACAAATGACAAATGACAAATGACAAATGAACTTTATATCAATTTTTTATGGGCTGTTCCTGTTGAGTGTGTTAGGGATTTACTGGTCTTTAGCACAACATAAATTGCGATTGTGGACGCTGCTAATTGCCAGTTTGGTTTTCTACGCATCTTTGCACATCCAATACATACCATTACTATTAGCATTAACGTTTATTAATTTCCGTGTAGGTCTAGAAA
>NZ_JADEXF010000501.1 GCF_015207245.1 Nostoc cf. edaphicum LEGE 07299 | reverse complement strand
CATTAAAAATTTCACGGTAGGATTTACTCCGTGTTTAAAGGATAGTTTGTTGATACCTTTAGGCTCTTAAATTAACTTTCAATCAATACTGCATCTATTAATATCTCATCTGCAATACTGCATCTATTAATATGTATTAACAATGTACTCAATAACCAAAGTCTTTGTTTTAAAAGACTTTTAGATAATTTATTCTTTTTTGTGGGGTACAGGGACGGGAATATTACATTGCTAATCGCCGATTTCCATACCATTGACTCAGATCATCCTCAATCGCCTCAAGAATCGCGATCGCCTCAGTTATTGATTTTGCATCGGCAGCTAAAAGTGCAAACGCTCGCTCAACCCGTTGTTGATAGCCCTGCGGGCAAATAGCAAACTTATTAGCAACTGCGAGCGCCCCCTTTTCATTCAACAGGTAATCTTCATTGAGCGCGAATAAAACCTGATTCATACACGCGACACTACGGAAACAACAACCTGCTGCGTAAACAACATCATCGCGTGCGATTGCCTTTTTTGCGACCAACAGCGAGAAACTTATTTCCCAAGCAAAAGTATCAATAGTTGCCTGTTTCAGCCCAACTGGATACGGTTTTGTTTTTACCTTCAAAGCTTCTAAAACACTATCATGGTCGTAAAGTACCTGACAAAGAGCAATTTCTCCAATATAAATAGAGGACACAAACCCATGAGGATGTCCTGGTTGATAATCAATAGTAATACGTCCTATATGGCAATCATCAATGACACGATTTACCTTCACCAAGTCGCGATAGAGAAAATCTACACCTACACCTTGAACCTGTAGCCAACCGCCACCGTTGATCCACTTTCCCCATTCACCGATCGCAGTAATCAAATTTACGCGATGATTATCATCAAGCTCACAGGCGAGGCGATTTAGAGCAATTAAATCGGGCGGTTTTTCTGGATTGTAATAAATCCCCAAATCTACATCTGACTTTAGGGTATGGTTGCCCCGTGCCCGTGAACCACCCAGTGCGATCGCTGTAATTCCCTCGATTGACTGCAAACTTGAAACAATATGGCTGATAAACTGAGGCGATTCCTTATTCATAGAGCGATTGTTGGATTCCATCGCTGGTCATTATATATTTTAAAAGCATTGTCCCATTCGGGCAGCTACCAGTTATATCAGGTTTGCTTGATTGCTTATTAAACTCGAAGAACCTCACCCCGCCAAAGCTATGCTTTGTCTCGCCTCCCCGCAAGCCTACAGTGTAGACGCAAGTCTTTTAAAGTTGCTGCGTAACATAGGGTGGGTTAATTTTTGTAGGTCGATGCAACAAAGGTGCGAGTCGATGCAACAAAGGTGCAAGTCGATGCAACAAACGTGCAGAGCGATGCAACAAAGGTGCGAGTCGATGCAACAAAGGTGCAGGGCGATGCAACAAAGGTGCAGGGCGATGCAACAAAGGTGCAGAGCGATGCAACAAACGTGCAGGTCGATGCAAGAGACTTGTGTGTACACCGTAGCCCCACAAGCGGGGAGGGGTTAGGCGTGGGGTTATGGGTAATTTAGCGGACATGATATTAAATAGAACATTACACGAATTTCAAAAATGGTGCGTTACGGTAACGTGATAACACACCCTACAGCAGTTTTATATAATTTAACCCGCTTACTTACTTGCTTGTTTTGGTAAAATCTACACCATCGGTCTTCAACTGACCATCTTCCATATAAATGATGCGATCGGCGATATCGAGGATGCGGTTATCATGGGTAACTAGCAAAATCGCACATCCTTGTTCTTTAGCTAGCTTCTGCATTATTTCCACGACATCGCGTCCAGATTTTTTGTCGAGTGCAGCAGTGGGTTCATCTGCTAAGACAATTTTAGGATGGCTAACTAAAGCACGAGCGATCGCAACTCGTTGTTTTTGCCCTCCAGATAGTTTCTCTGGGTAATAATTTACACGATCACCTAAACCGACAGTTTCCAAAATAGCGATCGCTTTAGCATTGATATCCTGATTCAGAAAATCCTCATGCAACTCTAAAGACATCCGCACATTTTCTCTTGCTGTCAAAAAAGTCATCAGGTTATGAGCCTGGAAAATATAGCCAATCTGGCGGCGAAGTTTAGTTAATTGCAGCTTTTTAGCGCCACGAATTTCCTCTCCTAAGATTTTGAGACTACCTTCTTGAGCAGATCGCAATCCACCCATTAAGGTTAATAAGGTCGTTTTCCCCGATCCAGAGGGGCCAGTCATAATAACGATTTCCCCAGCCTTAATCTCCAAATTAATATCGAATAATACTTGTTTGCGAAGCGCACCTTCACCAAAATAGTGGTTAAGATTACTGATAGAAATCACGGATTCTAAAACAGAAAGTGTTGAGTTGGAATTTTCTGGTAGAGATTTTTGCAACATAGGATTTTATAAAGTAGGGAAATAATTCTTGTAGAGACGCGATGAATCGCGTCTAAAATCGCGTCTAAAAAACATCGGCAGGGTCAGCAGATCGTAGTTTTCGCATTGCGATCGCTCCAGAAACACTACACATAATCACGGTCAAAATCCAAACCTGTATCGCCCGTTCCATTTTCATGAAAATAGGAAGCATTGTTGCAGCGTAGGTAACTTGATACAATCCAAAAGAAAGGATGAATCCAGGAAGAAAACCTAAGATAGCCAACAATAATGCTTCTTGAATTAGAACTCCCAAGAGATAGTTATCGGTGTATCCCATTGCTTTGAGGGTAGCGTATTCTGGCAAATGGTCAGAAACATCCGAGTAAAGGATTTGGTAGACAATCACGATGCCAACGATAAACCCGACTGCTGTACCCAAACCGAAAATAAAACCAATGCCAGTACCTTGTTCCCAGTAAGTTCTCTCCACTTTGGCAAACTCTTCTGGAGTCAAGACTCTGACATCTTTAGGTAGTCCATTGACAAGTTGCGATCGCACTTTTTCAGAATCGGCATCTGGTTTAAGCGTAATCAATCCAACTTCGATGCGATCAGGTTGACGCTGTGGAAATAGCTGGAGAAAGGTCGAATCACTGGTGATCACATTACCATCGGCAGCAAAGGAAGCACCATCAGTAAACAAGCCCTTAACAAAGACGGCTTTACTATTCAGTTCCGTGTCAAATTTGCCTGTTTTCTTAAAGATATCGGCAACTGCCCCATATTCTGGACGACCTGCCTGGTCAAACAGAACTTGATACAACTGTTTAAGATGCTCCTGATTTTGCTTAATTTCGGACGATTTGAATGCTGATTTTACCGGATCAACACCCCAAACCAAAATGGCACGTTCAAGACGTGTTTCGGGATTTCGCCACTGTCCAGTACTGATGTAGATAGGATTAACTGACTGAACACCTTCATAACCTAATGTTTGATAAAGTCGCTCTCTAGAAAAGTTTTTTACAGAAAACAAAGTTTGAAATTGGGGACTAATTAAAACCAAATCTGCCTGTAAATTGCGATGAGGTTTCACAGCAGCATCAAAAAGCGCACTTTCAAATCCCAACTGGATAAACATCAGTATATCGGCAAAGGCAATACCTGCAACTGCAACAGCCAGACGGGTTTTTTCTTTCATTAACTGCCGCCATGCTAGCGGCGTTTTGCGAAATAGTTTAGAAAACATATTTAAAAAACTCCTTAATAACCCAGTGTTTCAGTTTGCTGTTCAAGCTGGCGCTCTCGCATCAAAAGAAATAAGGGAAGACCTAAAGAAACACCAACTAAAAAATTACAGGCAATATAAACCCAGAGATTTTGCATTTTCAGACGTGTTCCTTCCCAAAATACCAATGTCCACAAGACTAGCGATGAAACAATAACATCCATGCCAAAGAAACCAGAAATTTTGTTGGCGAAGAGTTGTTCAAAAAACAGCTTTATATCAAGACCATGTTCTAAGATAAATGGAACAAGCTGGGAGTAAGGTAGAACGAAGCCAAGTACACAAAGCAAAAGGTATATGACTTTAATCATGATTGAATTCACCTTATAAAAAATGATGGAATGGACGAGATAGCGAACAACAACTCTATATAGGACTCCTATTTAATTTTTGAACAAGACTCAGTAAGGATCTATGCTTTCTTTCCTGTTCCCTATTCCCTATTCCCTATTCCCTGTTCCCTGTTCCCTACCCACGCAAGTAAATTTAGGAATCAAACCGGATTCCTATATTTCAATTGCTGTCTGTATCTGTAAG
>NZ_JADEXF010000500.1 GCF_015207245.1 Nostoc cf. edaphicum LEGE 07299 | reverse complement strand
GTATTAAATCTGACTGTATTATTGTTTTATCTGCTGAAATTAAAAATTGAAAATAGTCACCAATTACAACTGTTAGCCAAGGCATGAAAGCTAAAAAACCGACTAGTGATGCTAGCAGATAACTTCTCACAGTTTCAGTAAACTTAAACTTGGCAGTTATCATCACATAAATTCCATGAGCAACTGCTACAAATGCACTCCAAAGAAATGTATAAAGACTAATGGCTAAAGTGACTGCATAAATGCTCCAGCTAGCGAATAAATCGGGTTTTTGTCGTTCTTTTTCTAGCTCGTCTTCTAGCCGTATAGCTCGCAGCAGAGACGCACTGGATAGTAAAATGGTGACTAACCAAAGAATATATTCTTGTGCTTCTTGGGCGTATACTAGGTGAATTGGAGAGACAGCCATGAGTGCGATCGCAACACCAGGAACCGATAATGGTACATTAAATAATTCTCGGCATAGCCAATAAACACAAGGAAACGCCAGCAAACTGATGCAGGCTGATAAACTTCTAATCGCCGTCACTGAATTACCAAATATTTCCATCCACAATCTGGCTATGATGTAATACAAGGGTGGATGCTGAGAATCTTGTTTTGCCAAAGACATAATTGTGTCATTTAAGCTTTTTTCCGGATTTGTACCTTGAAACTGAGCAAAACTTTCTTTGCCAATCAGACGATTATTAAAAAGTTGCTGTTTAGCTTCATTTGCCGTATAACCAGAAATTCGCAATGAGGCATAAGTTTCATCGTGCCAGAAAACTTTACTATCAAGATTAGAAAAGCGAAATAATATACCCATCGTCAATAAGAAGATAGTTAAAAATCGCAACCAACTCGGAGCAAATTTGAGATGGCGCATAAGTGGGTTTCCTAAAAAGTTTTCTCAAATCATCTAATTAAGTGGGCTGGATGAGGTGCCATAGCTACGCCCGTCGTAGACATCGCCAAGACTTCAAGCAAAGCCTACTTGTTAAACATCGCCAAGCGGACTTTAATTTGATTGGGAAGATTGGCAATCAACACCTCTCCTTTATTAACTACAAAAAGACATGGGCAAGGTTGTATCAAATCCCGCAAAACTGGATTTGGTTTTGAAACCGAGATATCAATGGAATGTAAAATACACTAGATGTAGCCGCATCTGTGGTCAGGCAACTCCATAGCTACCGTGCGTTGAGCGATCGCTTTGCGGGCTATAGTTCTCAATTCTCGTAACGCCAATAAAGGATTGTTTTTTGCCTTTAGCACAATATAGGGTATAGAACGAGCGATGCCTACGGTGGGCTACGGCTACGCCACGCCACTTGGTATTGTTAACCGATCAGAATTCAAGGTAGCAGTTTAAAGTAGCTGTATCAGCAGATTGATAATACTCCCTTGGCAAGAAGATAAACTCTTGCTTTTAAGCTATCAGAGGCTAAGATCGCACAGATGCAACAGCAGAATTTCTTGCGTTCGATTCCCAAAGAGTTATTGAGAGTGCCACTCCGTGTAGCTCTTGTAGTACCTTTCGTCGTGCAAATCTCTGTTGCTGTAGGCTTAACAGCATTCTTATCTTTAAAAAATGGTCAAAAAGCTGTTAATGAGGTTGCTACTCAGCTCCGAAATGAAGTTACAATTCGGATTCATCAACATGTGACCGATTACATAAAAATCCCCCAACTCGTCACTCAAATTAATGCCAATGCTGTCCATATTGGTCAATTAAGTTTAAAAGATGCAAAAAGTTTAGAACGCCATTTATGGCATCAAATGCAGTTATTCAAACCCTTAAAGCCGATCGCTTTTGCAAGTACACAAGGAGAAATTCATTCGGTCGATCGCCTTAAGGATGGTTCACTAGTCATCCGAAAAAGAGACCGCTCAACTGGTTACAATTACTATACTTACACCACTGATAATCAAGGTAATATTGTCAGGTTGCTTCAAGTTAACCAAACCTTTGATCCTCGCACTCGCCCCTGGTATAAAAATGCTGTGAAAGCAGGGAAAACTACTTGCACAGAAATTTATTCCTATTTCTCTTCATCAGGGCTAGCGTTCAGTGCAACCCAACCTCTTTATGACCAGACAGGTACTTTGCTTGGAGTGACTAATGCAACGTTATCTCTCTCACAGCTGAGTGAGTTTTTGCACAGTTTAAAGATTGGTCGCTCAGGAAAGACATTTGTTGTCGAGCATTCTGGAGAGTTAGTAGCAACTTCAACCGCCGAGCAACCTTTTATCCTGAGTGATGAAGGAGGAAAAAAGACATCCAAACGGCTCAGAGCGATCGCTAGTAGCGATCGGATCACTCATCTGACAATACAGTATTTGCAGTCAAAATTTGGTAACTTTAGAAACATTTCTTCTAGCCGACAGCTAGAATTTAAAATTGATCAGAAGCGGCAATTTGTACAGTTAATGCCCTTTACAGCCGACTGTGGGCTAAATTGGCTGATTATCGTAGTGGTTCCAGAAGCCGACTTTATGGAGCATATTGAAGCTAATACTCGAACTACTATGTTGCTGTGTTTAGGATCGTTGATATTGGCTACAGCCATAGGAGTGATTACTTCTCATTGGATTACTCAACCAATTCTCTGTTTGAGCATTGCCTCTCAAGAAATCGCCAATGGGAAGTTAGACCAAACCGTTAGAGTAGAGGGTATCAAAGAATTAAGAGTTCTTGCTCAAGCTCATAATCAAATGGCTGCTCAATTACAAGATTCATTTGCTGGACTCTTAGAGGCTAACAGGCAATTAGAAGCTGAAATTAACGAACGTAAGCAGGTAGAAGAACAGTTACGACATAATGCATTTCACGATGCACTGACAGGTCTACCAAACCGAGCTTTCTTTATGGAGAGCTTAAAACACACACTCCAGCGAGCCAAGCGACAGAAGAATTATTTATTTGCTGTACTATTTCTCGACTTGGATCGGTTTAAGGTGATCAATGACAGTCTCGGACATCTACAAGGAGACCAATTTCTAATTGCTATTGCAAATAGACTAGAAGTATGCATACGCTCCACGGATATAGCTGCACGGCTTGGGGGAGACGAATTTACAATCCTGCTTGACGAAATCCAGAATGTGTCAGAAGCCATTAAAGTAGCTGAACGAATTCAACAAGAACTGACATTACCTCTTGAGCTTGACGGGCAAGAAGTATTTACAACGGCAAGTATTGGCATTGCCCTGAGTTCGACAGTAGACTATGACCAACCAGAAAACTTGCTAAGAGACGCTGATACAGCTATGTACCGAGCCAAGGCACTGGGCAAAGCTCGCTATGAACTATTCAACCAAGAGATGTATACTAAGGCTCTGGTCAGATTGCAGTTAGAAAACGATCTACGTCGAGCGATCGAACGCCACGAGTTTCAGCTTTATTACCAACCGATTGTTTCCCTCACAAATGGCAGACTTATAGGCTTTGAGGCTCTAATCCGCTGGCAGCATCCAGAGCGTGGTTTGATTTCTCCCACAGATTTTATCCCCCTAGTAGAAGAAACTGGAATGATTGTCGAGGTTGGTTACTGGACACTATATGAGGCGTGCCGCCAGATGCAAAGCTGGCAGGTGAGCCATCCAACAAACTCGTTAGAGAAAATCAGCGTCAATCTCTCAGTCAAGCAATTTTCTCAACGGGATTTAATTGAGCATATTGGGGAAATTTTGCACTCGACTGGTCTTGATGCCGACAGTCTCATGTTAGAAATTACTGAAAGTGCAATTATGGAAAATGGCGATGAGGCAAATGCCGCACTCTCAGAATTTCGCAAGATGGGCATTAAGTTATCAATTGATGATTTCGGTACAGGCTACTCTTCATTAAGCCGTCTCCATAGCTTTCCGATTAGTGTGTTGAAAATTGACCGTTCCTTTGTCAGCCCGATAGATGCTAATGGCAAGAATTTAGAAATTATTGAGACAATTATCACACTGGCACACAAATTAGGTATGGATGTTACCGCCGAAGGAGTAGAGACAAAAGAGCAGCTAGCATTTCTGAAGAAGTTGAACTGTGAATATGGACAAGGATATTTTTTCTCGCGTCCGTTAGAGAAGGCAGCAGCAGTGGCATTAATCGTGAAAAACTCTCAGTGGTAAGGCTTTTTTGAGAGGATTTGGATAACGCCATCTGGCAAAGTCTGCAATATTAGATATAGTTAAAAAATCAATAGTTGTAAATTGCCGATCAATAGCAGGAAGGC
>NZ_JADEXF010000499.1 GCF_015207245.1 Nostoc cf. edaphicum LEGE 07299 | reverse complement strand
ATATACATTCAGGGCAACTGATGCTTTTGCTTGTACAGGTAAATTTTTTCAGGAATAAGTACTAAAACATTAATTATTGTATGGTTTTAACTACTGTGTTCACTAATAACCACCGACGATCAATTTGCAGTCCATGCGTCAGCGAAATAGCCTGTCGTAGACATTGCCTACTTTGCCGACGTTGATTTGTGCTCGCTAAATAAATTTTCTTAGCCAAAAATCATGACTGCAATATTTACATAACTTAATCACTCATGTTGATTAAACTTAATCAATTAATTATCATAAATTAGTCTAATCAAATATCAAAGATTATTTAAAATCTTGTGTCTCTCTACGATACGCTGTTCTTTGTTTAAAATACGTGTCGAGACACAAATCTGTCTTTTTTCGACCTAAATAAATTTAGTTGCTCTGTCTCAAAGCAAAAAGGTATTTATTCTTTCCTTCTGCCTCTTGGGTAGAGACTTCTACTCAAAAAACCACAAAAATATAGACCTGTACACGGAACTTTGTCTAATGACACCGGATACGCTAATGACCCCAGAAAAAATTTTTCTGGATGGAAAAACTTTTATTCCTGCCGAACAATTACCGATCCCGGAGTGGCCTTGTGTTGTGGCTGAAAGATCGCAACCGACACTAACGGTTAAAGATGATGATTTATTTTTTGTGACAGATACTATCGGGAATATTTCTGGCTGTTCCCTCAACGATGGCAATCCCAGCATGGGACTGTTTTGTTGTGATACGAGATTTCTTAATCGCTTGGAGTTACAAATTGAAGGGCGATCGCCTGTACTCCTCAGTAGTACTGCTGAGAAAGGTTTTTCACTCTCCGTTTTGTGTACCACTCCCAGAATCGACGAACGCCTGAAAGCCGAGACTATCGGAATTCGCCGAGAACTCGTGCTGAATGGGGCATTATTTGAAGAAATAGAAGTATCTAACTACAGCACAACTACTGTCAATTTTGAACTAACCATCAGCTTTGATGCGGATTTTGTAGATTTATTTGAAGTCCGTGGCTATGACAGAGAAAAACGAGGTCGGCTTTTACGCCTAGTAGAACCAACGACTGAGGAAGGAACATCTTCTCACGTCGATGGTGTTGCACCAGTACCTAAAGAGCCATCTGCCTATAGAGAAGAATCCTTAACACTCGCCTATCAAGGTCTGGATGGCTCGGTGATGGAATCCCGGATTCTATTCCAGCATCGGCAACCAAACAATTTCAAGGGTTACACTGCGGTTTGGCAGCTAGAGTTGGCTTCTCACGAAACTCAAAAGCTGGGCTACCGAGTGAATATGTTAAGAAACAACCAGTCCAGTTCAACTGTGAGCGCCGCCACTACTTTAGGACAGGCAAAAGCTGCTGAGTGGATGGAGGAGCAACACTGGGTACAACAAATTACTCGCATTAGCTCAGATAAGAGTACCTTCAATCGAGTGATTGAGCGGGCTGAACAAGATATGTATTTGTTGCGCCAGTCTTTTGGTAAGCATAAGACTGTTTCCGCTGGAGTCCCTTGGTTTTCGACACTATTTGGGCGAGATTCGCTGATTACAGCTTCTCAAACCCTGATGTTAAACTCGCAAATCGCCAAGGAAACTCTGATATTACTGGCAACATACCAAGGTAAAATTGACGACGAATGGCGCGAAGAAGAACCGGGTAAGATTTTGCACGAGTTACGTTTGGGAGAAATGGCTCGTTGTCAAGAAATTCCCCATACACCTTACTACGGTACAGTTGATGCCACTCCCTTGTGGCTGCTGCTCTATGCCGAACACTATGCTTGGACTCACGATGGAGAACTCCTAGAGCAACTTTGGCCCAATGCTCTAGCGGCAATGGAGTGGATCGATCGCAACACCAAAGAAACCACTTATCTCAGCTACTTCCGTAAATCCAAACGCGGTCTTGTTAACCAAGGTTGGAAAGATTCTGGCGACTGTATTGTAGACCGTAAGGGAGAATTAGCCAACGGCCCAATTGCTCTCTGTGAGGTGCAAGCTTACGTCTATGCTGCAAAAATGCGCCTATCAGAAATAGCTAGGATGAAGAAGCGGCTTGATTTGGCAGATCGTTGGCAAGAAGAGGCGAGAAATCTTAAGGTTCGGTTTAATCAGGATTTTTGGGTAGAAGATCAAGATTTCTGCGCCCTGGCTTTGGATGGAGAAGGTAAGCCAGTAGACAGTATTACCTCAAATCCTGGCCATTGTCTGCATTTGGGACTCTTTACAGACGAAAAAGCTCACAGTGTAGCAGAACGGTTGCGGGCACCAGATATGTTTAATGGTTGGGGCATTCGGACTCTAAGTAGTTTGTCACCCGCTTATAATCCGATGGGTTATCACATTGGTTCGGTTTGGCCCCATGATAACGCTCTGATCGCAATGGGATTGCGATCGCTCGGTCTTATCGATCAAGCCTTAGAAATATTCCAAGGTTTATTCGATATGACTCAGCAGCAACCCTATCAACGTCCTCCAGAACTTTTTTGCGGCTACGAACGAAACGGTGATAATGCTCCTGTACAGTATCCGGTTGCTTGCACTCCCCAAGCTTGGGCTACGGGTAGTGTTTTCCAACTACTGCAAATGATGGTCAACTTGGTGCCTGACGCTCAAAATAACTGCTTGCGAATAATCGACCCCGCTTTGCCAGAATCGATTAATCGCCTGTCATTTCATAATTTGCGAGTCGGCCCTACCATCCTCGATTTGGAATTTGAGCGTTCTGGGACTACTACTGCTTGTCGCGTTGCGAAAAAACGGGGCAATTTACGGGTAGTTATTGAAGCTTAGAAAGAGAGTAGGGAGTTAGGAATTTACCACTCCCTATTTTATGGTTAGTGCGTAGGCGTAGCCCGTCGTAGACATCGCTCGGTTACATAATAGACTTCTTGCATGAATCTTTACCCTCACCCTAAATCCCTCTCCCAATCTTGGGAGAGGGACTTTGAAATTCGCTCCCCTTCTCCCAATTGTTGGAGAAGGGGTTGAGGGCTTCTTTTGCATGAAGATACAAATCCAACACATACAAATCTTGTTTCGCTATCTCTAAAAGAGGTGTGGATATTTGTTTGAAGTTTCCCTCTATTCCCATACCTTATCTTTACCAGGGTATTATCATATATATGCCCAAATAAGATGTTATACAGTTATAATTAAGACCTACATTTTGATGTGTGCCAGAACCTTGCCTTGTTTAAGTGCTGACTGCGCCACAGGATTGAAAACTACTACCCAGTCGCTTCCCTGAGTGCTTCAGGAATTATCTCATCACTCACACTCTGCCGTTTCAGGCAAGCTAGCGATACGATCGCCTCAAATTCAAAGATGGTAATAAATTTCTACTAAAAAAATTAAGGATGTAAAAACAACAATCATTTACACCCAAATTGCTAACAGACGCGATTAATCGCGTCTCTACTTTTTTATGCTTCTTCGGAATTATCTCTTTTATGTCCTGGGGATGCTTCGTAAAGTGCATCGAGATGTTGACGCGCATCTTCAACGTTAATTGAACGCATTACCAAAAGTGGCTCTTTAATTAAGTTACCCGCGCTATCTAATAACTCTGGATGGGGTACAAACTGTTTCTTTGATGAATAATAACCATAGTTGCCTTGGTTATTCATTGGCGAGGAATTCGTCGGGTAGGTTCGCTCCCGATCAAAACTGAACATAATCAGGTTACGAATTAAGTTGCCAACAGCTATAAATGCAAGGATTGTAAAAGCAAGAATGTAAAGCAGATGTAACATTGGATTTTCCTCCAGAACAGCAATTTTTAAAACTTTATTTTGTAACGCTTTGTTTCGCCGATACCGTGACTCACAGTTAAGACGAGTATTCTACGCACTTTTTATGTTATGCGCTTACATTTATATGAAGCTATTTGTCAACCGTCATTCCACTTACGGTAGCATAGGATACATTATTTTGGTAATCCAGCTAATGTTAAGAAATTCTTAAGAATTATCTACTATCTCTTTAACGATTGATTTGCCATCTTGCATAGACGCTTCCTTGGCTAGTCTTGAGACACCGCTAAGTTGTCTGCCGAAACTTTGCGCTTAGACTTCACGTCCTTGACGAAAGCGAATTGCGACATTCCAGCATTCTGTCACTAATTCATGCCAAGGCATTAACGTTGCCATATCAATCCCGACTTGTTTATCAGTTGCATTAAATCTGTCTCTTATAC
>NZ_JADEXF010000498.1 GCF_015207245.1 Nostoc cf. edaphicum LEGE 07299 | reverse complement strand
GGTAAAGGCTTTACCATTAACGAACGCGGTCAAATCAACAGATTTGCGATTGAACCCAAGGTTTATGTTGATGAAATTCCACGGATAGGATTCACCAAATATGCCGAAAAACTCAATGGGCGTTTGGCAATGATTGCTTTTGTTTCACTCCTAGCTGTAGAAATTATCACCGAACACGGTTTGATTGGATGGCTAACCAGCCTTTAAAGAAGACACTTTGAGATTTATTAATTTTCTTCACTTGACGAATAAAGCAATTTAGAGGCAAACTTACTTATGAAAACTGATTTTGATTATCCCAAAAAGGATTTAATTGGATCCGTTGTTTTTAGACCTGCTTTCAACAACTTTGAGACTATCAATGCAAATCAAGCCTGGTCATTGTTTTTTACTGCCGGTCAAGACGACAAAGGATTGGGACAAGAAATTGAGTTCGGCAGATTTTTCACTAACCTTTTAATTGCCATTGGAGTAACTGGAATTATTTGGGCGATTTACTTTAGCCAATTAGGATGAGTAAGTTTGTTCATTTCTAGTGTGTAGTAATTTCAACAGAGGTTTTGGATTTAGATATCAGGACTTCTTTTAAATTTTCAATAAGTTTAAAAAACTCTGTTTAGCTTTGGAAAAAGTTTGATGTTGATTGGATTTATAAAGCTTCCCAATTTGTCGCGGTATTGTGGATACGTGGGCTTAGAAGTAGCACAAATTGTTTCCAAACATCTTGCTGTTCAAAGTAAAACCTATGTAATTCAAAATAGAAGGGTATTGATACATCAACTTTTAAAGTCTGGTCTAGATGCTCATACAGCAGATCGAACTGTTAGTGTACTTGTATCAAGCCCGGTTTTACAATTAAGCAACAAAAATCAATGTGCAATTAATTGTATGGGAGAGAAACCATACAGGTAGTAAAAAGGATTGGGGGTTAAAATAGAGTTTACAGGTGACAGGTAATAATCTGTACCCTCTAACCTGTACCCTATTCCCTTTTTAAGTTCCCAGTTCAACGCAAACAACGAATCGCCTCTAATAAACCTCTAGCTTTATTTAGCGTCTCTTCGTATTCTTTCTCTGGCTCAGAATCAGCTACCAAACCTGCACCGGCTTGTACGCTCACTGTCTGATCATGCACTACCATTGTGCGAATTGCGATCGCAGTATTTAATTGTCCTTCAAAATCGTAATACCCATACACACCGGAATAAACGCCCCGACGACTAGACTCTAACTCGTGGATAATTTCCATCGCCCTAATTTTGGGTGCGCCGCTTACCGTACCTGCTGGGAAAGAAGCTTTCAGTAAATCCCATGCTGTTTTACCAACTGCTAATTTACCCACAACATTGCTAACAATGTGCATTACATGGGAGTAGCGTTCAACCATCATTAATTCATCGACTTTGACGCTACCACTTTGACAAACACGCCCCAAATCATTCCGCCCTAAATCGACAAGCATCACGTGTTCCGCGATTTCCTTGGGGTCTTGGAGTAAATCTTGAGCGAAGGCTGCATCTTCCTGAGTAGTTTTACCTCGCGGACGCGTCCCAGCAATTGGGCGTACCGTCGCTATTACTCCACCATCAGAATCGCTCTCGGCTTTCACCATCACTTCAGGACTGGAACCGATAATTTGCCAATCTTGGAAGTTAAAGTAAGCCATGTAAGGCGAAGGATTTATCTGACGTAGCGACCGATAAAGGGCAAAAGGGTCGCCTGTGTATGTTGTTGATAGTCGCTGGGAAATTACTACTTGAAAAATATCACCTGCTTTAATGTAATCTTTCGCCTTCTCAACGCTGGCACAAAAATCAGGGCGGGTAAAATTACTCTGATACTCCTCTGCTCCTCTGCTCCTCTGCTCCTCTGCTCCCCTGCTCCCAGGCGGATTCCATTCCAATCGAGTTTTTTCTGGCGATAGAGGTAGAGATAGCTTTTCGAGCATCTGGGTGACGCGATCGCACGCTTGTTGATATGCTGCTTTCAATTCTACATTCGGGTCGCGTAAATCAGCATAAGCGATTGCCCAAATTTTCCGCTTCACCTGGTCAAAAATCAACAAGTGGTCTACTTGCATCCACAACCCATCAGGGATATTCCGCTCATCTGGTGGATAAATGGGCACACGCGGCTCAATCCACTGAATCAATTCATAGCCCCAAAACCCAAACAAACCGCCAATTCCCGGTGGTAGCTGTGGTAATTTTACTGGGTGATAAGGTGCTAAACACTCGGCTAAAGCTGTAAAAGGGTCGCCTGCAAAAACCACCTGCGAACCATCGCGGTTTTTCTGAGTCGTGCGATCGCCCCTTGCTTCCAAAACCCACACCGGATCGCAACCAACTAAACTATAGCGTCCCAGTTTTTCTCCACCTTCGATGGATTCCAATAAAAAGCTATAAGGCTGACCTGCGCAGACTTTATACCAAGCAGATACGGGCGTATCTAGGTCTGCCACCCATTCTTGATATACCGGGACGAAGTTGCCTTGTTGCGCTAGGGTTGAAAACTCGGAGAAATCCGGAAACATCATTATTTTTCAAAGGTAATTGGTAATTGGTAATGGGTAATGGGTTTTTATTTACCAATTACCCATTACTAATTACCCATTAGTGACTAACAGCTAGTTACGGAGCGTCGTACGTAGTAACACCGCTAAACTTAATTTTAGAGGGGCTGGGGTTTTGTCCGATACGACGGTCTACATAACGCACTTTGTCACGACCTGGGTTCACCTTTTCGGGGAAGACACCATCAGCTGGGTGAAGTAAGGTAGTTTCTCCGTTTGGTAAAATCCGGTAAATTTTGTAATCTGTGATTTTGAGTTTACGAAGTTGCTGACCGCCCAAAAAGATGCCATATTCTTTACGAGCTATATACAGCAGGTTTTCACCTTTCCGCATAGTAGCAGCACCACCTGTAGGCAATTCAAAAACTTGCTCTTTCGGGCTAGTCCAAGTGATCGCGTACTTTTCTTCAACTGCTGCTTTTGTAAGCAAGCCACCAGTGCTACCAGCAAATAGCGGGGTTTGTCCAGAGAGTGTTTCTGCCATAAAGTCTGTTCTCTCAACGTTTTTAGGGAATCCTAACATCGCAACCAGGATCATATTGCGATCGCGTCATAGACTGTAACAGTTTTTAGTCATTTGTCCTTGGTTCTTTGTCATTTGTTAAAAACCAATGCCCCATGCTCAATGTCTAATGACTAAGGACTAATGACTAAGGACTAATACCTATTTACTCTTGACTTTTGTCCGCTTTTCCTCTTGGCTACTCCGAACAATCGGGATAGTGAAGTGAAACTGACTACCCTGGTCTTTGCCAGTTGACTCTGCCCAAATTTCTCCACCCCAACCATTAACAATTTGACGGCAAATTGCTAAACCAAGTCCAGTCCCACCAGTGGTGCGGCGCAGCGCTCCTTCTTCTTGATAGAAGCGGTCAAAAACTACTTCTAAACGATTTGGTTCAATGCCGCGTCCAGTGTCAGCTACAGTCACTTCGACCATTTGGCGGCTGTTGTAAATCGCTTTAATCGTGATTTCTCCTTGGGGTGGCGTAAATTTCAAAGCATTGTCCATAAGTTTTGCCAGTACCTCGACTAGCCAATCACCGTCAGCTCTTACTAAAGGTAGGTTTTCGGCAATTTGAGTCTTGATTTGGGGCGGCTTTTCCGTTGAGGAACGCGTGCGATTTCGGCTGAGTGCTAAATCCACACATTCTTGTAAGGTGAGGGATTCTGGATGCCATTCCACTCGGCCGCTTTCCAAGTTGGAAAGTGTAAGAAAATCTTGTACCAGTTTTCGCATCCGCTCTGAGTCGGAAAGAGCGGTATTGAGCATCACCTGCTGCAACTCCAAGGGCATATCTGGTTCGGTAGCGAGACTTTCCAGGCACACTTGAATTGTGGATAGGGGAGTACGCAGTTCGTGTCCAGTGATGGCTATAAGGTTGCTGCGGGTGCGGTCTAGGGCTTCTAGCTGCTGGTTAAGTTCTTCTAGGTTAGCGTAAGCTTCCGCTTGGATGAGAGCTGCTCCTACTTGGGTAGCGATCGCTTTTACCAAATCCAATTCCCCTGGTTGGCACTCGTGCGGTGGCATCCGGCAGTAATGTAACTCCACAATCCCCAATAATCGCCCCTGATAAAATACTGGTTCCATCAGCCAAGAACGAATGGCAAACTTTTTGGCGATCGTGGAAAGTCCTGTGGATTTAG
>NZ_JADEXF010000497.1 GCF_015207245.1 Nostoc cf. edaphicum LEGE 07299 | reverse complement strand
GATAAATAGTCTTGTAAATCCTGGTCTATAGACTTAGATATATCCATTTCAGGAAATGTTAGAGGTGTAGTAAAAACACGTCCAACTTGTCTTACTTTATGATAGAAATTAAATTTTAATTCACTCAAAGTAAGAAGTAACTGTACTGTTCTAATACTTTCACCATCAAGCCATAAATCTATATTTTCTTTAAGAATCTTCTATACGTTGAATTAATATTAAAATATCCTCTAACTCAAATTTACTTTTATTGTCGGATAAAGCTTCAGTAATGAAATATAGTTCTCGATCTGCTTCTCTTGTCCAGGTTTGTCTAATTCTGTCTAGATCATCAAGTTGTTCTTTTTTAAAACTACAGTAAGTACAAAATTGAATTTTAAAGAACTTTTTTCCGTAAGCATTTTGAGAAAACCGATTTTTATTATTCTGTATCTCTTCACGCAAATCGTGTAGAATTAGTAATAAATGGCGACTATAAGATCCTTTTTGATTATTTTCAATAACATCGCATCTTTCCAACCATATTTGTTGTAAAATCTCAATATTTGTAATCACATATTTAGGCGCATTTGATAAAGTAAAATCCATTTTTATTCAGTTAATTAGCAAAAAAATAATAACATAATCTTAATCTCAAAAAAAAGAAAGAGTTGCAGACTTCATAACTTTTCATAGTTCATTGGTTTTGCAAGTCCTTCTGCAATCTCTCTTTTAGCAGATTGGGCAGATGCAATCAGTTGTTGTTGAGTTTTATTAAATGATTTATTCCATTTCAATTCATCTTGTAAATCTTCTAGGTACTCTCGAAGATGTTCTGCAACTCTTTCTTGTACATCTTCAGATAAAGATTCCATCATCTTAATTACAGTAGCGATCGCTGGAGATGACATAATCGAATTTTCTTTATCAACTTTCCCTGTCTATTTTACTAAAAAAACTCAATCAAATTGCTTACTGTAGTCCCAAAGCTCTGAAACTGCGAAAGTTTGTCCTACTGCTGCTTGTCGCACAGACTCTTGCAAATCGGCTAATATTTGTGCTTTTGGCTCTTGTTCATCAATCCAAGCTAAACCACTGACGTTATCAGAATTTATGCAACTTATAAGCTGTTGCCAAAGTTCTACAGGGACGAGTACATCTGTTGTTTCTCCATTTATGTTGGTCACATAACGAATCTGACTTTCAATTTGTGCGATTATCATTATGTTTAGTTCTCCTGTGATGATTTCTTCTACCAAATCGCTTTTTTCAACAACCATCAAACAGCATTTTGTATTTTACGTGTAGACGCAAAGCGGCTTGTCGTAGACATCGCACCCCTAAACTATAATTTTAGCGGCTTTTTTAGGTAAATTTTTGACTAGATTGGGAGTATCACAACGCACATTCTGCACCCGCAACTGTCAAAAAAGACTCCCAAGAGGAAAAATAGGGGATTACCAATTTAATTAAATCAACCTAACGAGGAAGACGAAATCCTCAAAAAGCTGTTACTTAATAACTAGTGACTTTTTGCCAAACATGATTTTGATAGCAGACGAATTGTGATGAATACAGCTAATTTTCCGTGGCTGACGACGATTATTCTGTTGCCGATAGCCGCTTCACTACTGATTCCCATCATCCCGGATAAAGAAGGCAAAACAGTGCGCTGGTACTCCCTCATCGTAGGGCTGATAGATTTTGCACTAATTGTTTATGCTTTTTATACTGGGTATGATTTCTCCAATCCAGATTTGCAGTTGGTGGAGAGTTACCCCTGGGTACCCCAACTAGATTTGAATTGGTCAGTAGGGGCAGATGGCTTATCTATGCCCCTAATTATTTTGACTGGATTCATTACCACGCTGGCGATTTTAGCAGCTTGGCCTGTCACCTTCAAGCCGAAGCTATTTTACTTCTTGATTTTGGCGATGTATGGCGGTCAGATTGCCGTGTTCGCCGTCCAGGATATGCTGTTATTTTTCCTGGTGTGGGAACTGGAACTAGTACCGATATACTTTCTGCTGTCGATTTGGGGAGGCAAAAGACGGCAGTATGCAGCGACTAAATTTATTTTATACACCGCCGGCGGTTCGCTGTTTATTTTGCTGTCTGCCCTGACAATGGGATTTTACGGCGATACGGTGACGTTTGATATGCGATCGCTCGCCCTAAAAGACTTCGCCCTCAATTTCCAACTTGCCGCCTATGCTGGCTTCCTGATTGCCTACGCCGTCAAGTTGCCGATTATTCCCTTGCACACCTGGCTACCTGATGCCCACGGTGAAGCTACAGCGCCCGTACACATGTTATTGGCAGGTATTCTTTTGAAAATGGGCGGTTACGCCTTAATTCGGATGAATGCCCAAATGCTCCCCGATGCCCACGCCCTTTTCGCACCAGTGTTGGTAGTTTTGGGGGTAGTTAATATCATCTACGCTGCCTTGACATCCTTTGCCCAGCGCAACCTAAAGCGAAAAATTGCCTACTCCTCAATATCTCACATGGGCTTTGTGATGATTGGTATTGCCTCCTTCACCGATTTGGGATTGAGTGGGGCAGTGTTGCAAATGGTTTCTCACGGGTTGATTGGGGCGAGTTTGTTCTTCCTGGTTGGCGCAACTTACGATCGCACGCACACCCTGATGTTGGATGAAATGGGCGGTGTTGCGAAGAGAATGCCCAAAATTTTCGCCATGTTCACCACCTGTTCAATGGCTTCTTTGGCACTGCCAGGGATGAGCGGTTTCGTGGCAGAATTGATGGTATTTGTGGGCTTTGCTACTAGCGATGCTTATAGCTCTACCTTCAAAGTTATCGTGGTGTTCTTGATGGCAGTGGGAGTGATTTTAACTCCGATTTATCTGCTATCGATGTTGCGAGAAATTTTCTACGGTAAAGAGAACGAGGAATTAGTTTCTCATCAAGCTTTGATAGATGCCGAACCCCGTGAAGTATTTATCATTGCCTGCTTGTTAATTCCAATTATTGGTATTGGTTTCTATCCAAAATTGCTGACTCAGATGTACGACGCTACAACTGTACAATTGACGGCAAGATTGCGTGATTCCGTGCCGACATTAGCACAGAAACAAGAAGAAACGCTCAAGGTTTCTTTGAGTGCGCCTCAAATTAGTAATTAAGTTGCGATCGCTAGTTTAGTTTAAATATTGATTACTTTGAGGGCGGGTTTTATACCTGCCCTTTTTGTTACTTTTTACCTTATTGTTTTCCGCGCTCGTAGCCGATGCGCTCACCTGTAGTTACATATCTCATAGTTCGCTCCTGCTCAAATTGCTTAAACTCTTGCCAAAATTCTGCTTCCAAAGCTTTTGGTAAAATCATAACCCAATCAATAAATCGATAAAGGTTACGAATATCTTTTTCTTGCAATCCTAATTCATACAATCGCCGAATCAGACTAAATTTCCAAGCTTTACGTTCTCCTAGCTTTTTACTTGTTTGCTGCGTCTTCAAATGCGCCATTACTACAGTTGCAAATGGGTTGTCGCTGGCTTCTAATTCTGTCCAACGATTTTGATAATCTAGCAGCTTGACAATTCCAAATTCAAAGTTCAGCCTGGTATTAGGATAATTATAACTATATTGATTGGGTCGCCATTTCGGGTCTGTATCGCACAAAATAGCCAAACTTATGGCAGGTTTCGCAAATCTGTCAAAAATTCGCAGGTTGTAGGAGAACATTCTTTCTGCAAAGGTGTCTTCTGATTTTGCCTGGATTTCTATATGGATTAATAGCCAAATTTCTTGTCCTTGAATTTGCCAGACTTTAACTAATTTATCTGCATATCTTCTACCAAGTTCGGCTTCGCGGGCTATTTGTTGAAATTCCTTATCGAGAAACTCGTGAGGACGTTCCCAATTAATTAGTTCTGCTGTTTCGGGAAAGAAAAATTGCATTGCTTGGGGAAAGTAAGCTTCTAAAATTTCTTTCCACGGGCTATCATTATCTGCTCTTTCCAGTTCCTCTGTCATCAGTTTGTTGCTATACCATTTAAAAATCCTAATTCATTTGTGAACAATAAGATACTCCAAAGTCAGCCTCTGTAGACTTTACCTTTGTAGCTGCGAATTACTTTTACATCTCAACCTACACTTACACCCAATGGCAAGAGACGCGATGAATCGCCGTCTCTACAATAATTAACCCTTTGTAGAGACGGCGATTTATCGCGTCTTTGTTATTTTACGTAAAACACCGAAAAAAGAAAGCAAACT
>NZ_JADEXF010000496.1 GCF_015207245.1 Nostoc cf. edaphicum LEGE 07299 | reverse complement strand
GAATACGTTTACTGCCTTGATCTGCGATCGCATAAGCAATGATTTGAGCATTTGTCACATCCACTACCCAGTATTCAGCAATACCTAATTCTTCATAGAGCGATCGCTTTGTGCCTAAATCATCCAACAGAGATGTTTTCGCAATCTCAATCACTAAATCTGGTGCAGGATAGCGATCGAGGTTGACGATTCCTGTACCTGCTGGGATAGTTTGGGCGCGTTCTCTGAGGTAATACGCCACATCGGGCTGACAATCCTGAACACCAGTTTTACGAAAGGTGGTTGTGTCTAAACCTGTCGCTAGAATCCCCTTAATGGTCGCAAATAGAGTTACAGCAAAAATAATTATTACATGGTCTTTACCATGAGCAAAACTAACTGGTGGCATCTCCAGCCTCATGTGTCCTTTGTAGTAATAACTTTTTCCCTTCTCGTTGAGTAAGCTAGCGACTATCTGCTCATACTCTTGCCAAGAAGCACAAATCCATATATCTGTCGGTAACTGGGTCTGAGTTTCACTCATTGCCTAACCCTTGTGCCAGTAATCTATATCTCTTGTAACTTAAATTCTAAACTCCTACCTCGATTCTTTAACCTCTGAAGTGCAACCTTCGAGTTCTGAGGTTAGATAATGGGGGTTAGAAGGCGATCGCTGCTGTAAAAAACTAAACTACGATTCCCCCCCTTTTTAAGGGGGGTTAGGGAGGATCAAACCCTGTATCTGCTCACACACACTATCAAACTGATTTAAAACTTGGCTATTTGTAAACCTGAGAACCTTTAAACCATAGCCTTCCAGAATATGAGTTATCTCCATGTCATAATCTTGACCTTGATCTGTAAAATGACTATCCCCATCAATTTCTATCACTACTTTTAAAATGGGACAGTAGAAATCAACGATGAAATGATTAATTGTCCGTTGTTTTAAAACGCGAAATTGAAAGGTTTTTAGATATCCATACCAAAGCTTCTTTTCTGCTGGAGTCATATTTTTGCGAAGTTCTTTTGCTCTTTCCACAAGCTTTGGATTGTAGGGTAGATGAAAATCGCTATTATTGAGGTTTTTGGTCATAGTTTATAGTTTTGATCCCCCCTGCCCCCCTTAAAAAGGGGGGTAATATATAGGTTATATGCACCTTTTTACTCGACCGTTGAGCCTTTGAACTCGGAAATTGCACCTTTTTACTCGACCGTTGAGCCTTTGAACTCGGAAATTGCACCTTTTTGCTCGACCGTTGCGCCTTTTAACTCGGAAGTTGCACCTTTTTACTCGACCGTTGCGCTTTTGAACTTGGAAGTTGCACCTTTTTGCTCGAACGTTGAGCCTTTGAACTCGGAAGTTGCACCTTTTTGCTTGAACGTTGCGTCTTTGAACTCCAAAAATAGAGCTTCAGAACTCGAAATGTTGTGCTTTTAACTCTAACATCCAACTTCTGAAGCTCACACGTTGCACTTTTGACGTGCAACTATGGACTTATTTTTTACAACATTGGTTCTTTAGACTCGACCTTTACAGGTTTACGAGTAAATCGTTTTCCCATTTCTGCAACCACTGTATCTAAACCCGCCCCTTGTCCACTGGCTTTAGCGTAGTTATACACCTGCAACGCGGCTGCATAAGCTTCACTACCCACTGCAAGAGATGTATCATCTACCAACTCTTGCAATTGTGTCAACGACAACAACACCGGATACAACGCTTCAAATAATTGCACGTCCTTCCGCATTTCATCCAAGTCAAACGATCGCGGTAAAAACTCTGGGTTCTGCGCCGCCACCTCTAATGCTTTACTCACAAACGCCCGACTCTTATCGCCCATCTTGGGTAAAGTCTTGCGATCGTCGGCACTCAAATCAACCAAAAATGGTAGCTTTTGTTTAATGGTGGTGATGGCTTGCAACACAGCATCTCTGTCTGTTTGTGCCAATGTTGCACTAATTGGGGTCGTAGACATAGAAATCACTCTCCAGTAAGTTTCTTTCATCTAGAGTGCCCACATATACAACTAAAATTTCCATTCACACAGCAAAGCTGGTTATCGTAATAAAGACTGATTGGGCGTTAACTGGCTCTCAAAACGACTGTAAACAATTTGGGTTGGATACCAAGAAGAAAACCAGTACAAATCTTGAATAACTTTGCAATAACTACTTTCATCTGCTGACTCAAAGTGAACCAGACCTAAATTATTAAATCCAACTACTTCTCGCCCCTCTTGAACCCAACGAAATTTCCAAAACATTAGGGGTTGTAACCATTTCCATTTAGCATTTTCGGCTCGTTTCCAAGGAGCTATTAACGATAATATATCTGCTCCATACCGAGAAGTCTGAACACTGTTTCGAGGTATCCACTCCAGCACACAATGCCACTCAGAGTTAGTCAGCATCTGGCGATTATGGTGTAATTGTTTCTCTGAAACTTCTACCATATTGGGTGGATTAATCCAACCTATCCAATGACGTACCTTTTCTGGTAGTAGCCAATGTTTCAATCGTGTATGAATGAGCCGCGTCAAAATTTCTTCATTCTTCAATGCACTAGCGGTTAACTGCACTAAGACAGACTGTAATTTGGAATGAGTGCGTGCATAAGACAAGTGAGCAACAGAACTGTAGTGGATATCCCCAGATAGAATAATCACTTGTTGACGTTCTTCAAACAAGGTAGTTAGGAATTTTGCCAGTGCTTCAGTATTAATGTTCCAGGCATCTCCAACATCTGTTGAAAAAACTTTCTCCTGTTGTAACTGCCAATGATGAATCCAATCAATCACTTGTAATCCAAATACATTTGTAGGTGCAACCACAAATGTTGTTTGAATCTGGGTTTGTTCGACTATTTCTTGTAAAGGTAAAACTAGTTGTTGCTCAAAGGCTTTTGGGCACAGTAGCATGGGCGGCGCGATTGGTTTTTTATCGGCTGGATAACCCCGCCATGTACGTGTATCCAGCACAATTACTTCATGGCGATCGCTGCGGACTATATAATTCCAAGTCAGGGCTTCCGGATGTCGATCCAGAATAAATACTGCACCGTCTCGGACTAAAACAGGTAAGTCTGTGTGGGGATCGTTGGCTGGCATACCTACATAACGAGCGATCGCCTCATTAGCCTTTGCATCCCTTCCTTTAGAAGCTGACCAAGCTTGTGCAGCCGCCAACAGCTTTTCACCTGGTTTTCCTTCTGCAAATTGCTCTGGTGTATTGCCCCAACCTTGAAATACCGTGTAAGCTAACAATGCATTTTGAACTATTCTTCGTCCGAAGGGATGCCCCAAGACTCGCAAACACCAAGCTTGGTTCAAATTCCAGTCATCAGTAACATCATGGTCATCAAAGATGGTGTACATGGGAATATTGGCAAGGGCGCGGCGCACTTTCCAAAGGGTATAAATGAATTGGCGCAAATGCTGGACTTCTCGGTTCCACTTCTTGATAGCTTTGCTCCCGCGTGTTACTTGGTGTCCTTTGGGAAATGTTGCCGGCCAGCACACTGGCGACCAAGCGAGTAAATAAGTAGCGTAATATTCACCCAGGCTGAAAAGATGACTGTTGACTTTCTCTGCTTTATTATGTAATCCTGCCGTTAAACCAGCTTGATTTGTCGCCACATCAGCCCGCTCTCCAGGGGGTAGCTGCTGGGGAGTGCAATACATTCCATTCACCGGAAGTCGTTCTTCCCAACCCAAGAGGGCATCACCAAGAGTAGTGGCAACCCACAGAGATGGTTCTGCTACATCATCTCCATAAATTTGATCTCCGGTGAGGAACAGCTGATGAGGGCGGTGTTGGGGCTGATTTGCTGATGCCTGAATCATACTATCGAGAATTGGCAATGCATCAAACCCATGACCATGAGGTTTACGGCAGGAAGCATGGACAATTTGCAAATCTTGAAGACGGTTTGGCGGTAGAGCAAAGGTTGGTTTTTGATGATCGAAGTAGCTGATGCTGACTGGAGGAGAGGAGTTTGAAGATAATGCTTGTTGCATTTGCAGGGTTTGGTCAGCAACAGTAAACTGGAGGTCGTATGCATAGATGTGACTTCCAGTTAGGCGATGTCCAATTGTAGACCGAGCCGTGATGGCAACTACATGAAGATACTTACCCAGAGCAAAGGTAGAGCGTTCTCCCTCCAATAAGCAATTTCCTAATGTTTCACCATCATTTGTTGTGTCATAAACCTTAAGTTCTACCTGACAAGACTGTTTAAGCGCCACCCATAC